>JACUUU010000052.1 GCA_014859065.1 Anaerolineales bacterium | reverse complement strand
CCACCTTGACTGATGAGGACTTCGTGCTTACCTCGTTCGATAATTTTCCCTTGGTCAAGTACCAAAACTAAATCTGCATTACGCACTGTTGACAGGCGATGAGCTATCACAAAGCTTGTGCGCCCCTCCAATAATTTATCCAAGGCGCGTTTTATTAGAACTTCGGTGCGAGTATCAATGCTGGCAGTTGCTTCATCCAGGATTAAAATACGGGGAGACGCAAGAACAGCCCGAGCTATCGAGATCAATTGTTTCTGCCCAAGGCTCAGTAAACCACCACGCTCACCCACCTGGGTATTGTATCCTTCAGGTAAATTCTCAATAAATTCGTGTGCATTCGCTGCAATAGCTGCAGCCATCACTTCCTCATCGCTTGCTTCTAAGGATCCGTAACGAATATTCTCCAATACAGATCCAGAAAATAAGAACGGGTCCTGGCTGACCAATGCCATTTGCGATCTAAACTCCTTCTGAGCCAAATTGCGGACATCATAACCATCTATTAAAATTTGGCCATCAGTTACATCATAAAGCCGTAAAATCAAACTGACAAGTGTAGATTTTCCCGCCCCGGTAGGTCCGACAACAGCGACTGTGGTGCCAGGTTCAACAGAAAAATCGATCTCTTTTAGCACCATTTCAGTTGAATTGTAGCTGAAGCTGACATTTTTAAATTCTACCTGTCCGTTTATCGGGCGAAGTTTGGCTGGGTCGGGTTGGTCAACAATATCTGGTTGAATGTCAATTAAATCAAAAATTCGTTCTGCTGCCGCAAATGCTGATTGAGCCAGAGTCCAGGTTTGAGAGACCGTCTGTATCGGCCGAAAAAAGTTTTGGACGTACTGAAGAAATGCTACGACAATACCTGGGGTAATAACACCTTGAATAGCTAAGAAACCACCATAACCGGCAATAATGGCAGTGTCGATCGTGCTCAACACATCCATTGTCGGAGCAAATGCAGATGTCACGGCGTTTGCAGAGACATTCGCGTCGCGATTTGCAGCATTGCGCAATGAGAAACGTTGAATATTTATATCACTTCGATTATAAGCCTGAGCAACTTTTACTGAGCTTAAATCTTCTTGAATATCTGCCGACACATCACCTATAGTGATTCGAGTTTTACGAAAAGCTTTTCGAGCAATCCGTGAGAACTGCCCCGTAGCCATGATCATGATTGGGACTACCAATAGAGCTGCTAATGCTAATTGCCAATTTAACAAGAACATGGCAACAACTATACCAATCAGAGAAAAAATCGCTCCCAATGATTGCGACAAACTTTGGCCAAAAAAGGAGTTAATCGCTTCGATATCGTTTACCAATCGACTCATCAGATCGCCTGATTCTTTCCCCTCCAGATGCTTCAACGAAAGACTGTGGATGCGATTTATTACCTCTTTTCGCAAATCTGCCAACACATGTTGTCCAGCATAAGATATTAGCTGAATTTGAAAACGCATTGCTATCATTCCCAGAAGGTAAACAGCTCCTAGGGCGATCATTGTCCTGGCAAGACCAGGGGCATCACCTTGTTGAATAAAACCATCAACTGCCATCCCGATGAGATATGGGGCAGCAGCTTGCGAAAACGCAGACAGAATGATAAAAAATACTGCGCCAGTTACTGATAGCAAATAAGGTCTTAAATAGCTAACCAGACGTAATACTACACCAGATCGATCTTGAGGCCGCTCATCAGGTAATTGGGCTAATCTCGCTAAATGACCGTGTATCAAAGAGCCACTCCTTCTTTATTGATAATTCTTGGTTCAGCATGGACACCAAATTGTGTCTCCAGGATTTCTGCGTACTGCTCGCTGGTCTCTAGAAGCTGTACGTGCGTTCCCATGGCTACTAAGCGGCGATTTTCCAAAACTAAAATCAGATCTGCATTTTTGATTGTGCTGATGCGTTGAGCAATGACAAAACTGGTTCGTCCACGCATCAATTCTTGCATTGCCAATTGAATGCTATGTTCCGTTTGTGCATCCACAGCAGAGGTACTGTCATCCAGTATGAGGATCCTGGGATCTACTAGCAATCCCCGGGCAATTGCGATCCTTTGTTTTTGGCCACCAGAAAGACCTACCCCTTTTTCTCCGACTAACGTATCATAGCCTTCTGGTAGCCTGGAAATGAACTCATGTGCCTGAGCAACTTTTGCTGCTTTTATCACTTCGTCCATTGTTGCCAGCGGCTTTCCATAGGCGATGTTCTCCCGAATAGTTCCAGATAATAATGTGCTCTCTTGTAAAACGATCCCAATTTGGGAGCGAAGGGAATCTAACTGAACATCGCGCACATCGTGTCCATCGATTAACACTCGGCCTTGGGTCACATCATAAAACCGAGGGATTAGGTTAATAATTGTGGATTTTCCCGAACCAGTTTTCCCAAGTATAGCAACAACTTGCCCAGGTAGAACCTCGAATGAAATGTTATCTAATATATATTCTTCTGCACCAATATAACGAAAAGTTACCGAGTCAAATTTTACCGAGCCCTGAATAGAATTTAATATTTCTGCACCAGGCTTTTCTTGGACCTCAGATTCAGCATCAATCACTTCAAAAATTCTTTGTGCTGATGCTTCCGCCCTTGAATAAAGAGCTCCAATAAAACCAAGCATAAACATCGGCATCATAAAGAAACCTAGATATCCAATAAATGCAACTAATTCACCTAAAGATAATATATTTCCAATAACTTGAATTCCCCCACCCCAGACAATGCCAACAATTCCAAGGTTAGCTACAAAAAATAAAGTTGGAAAAAAGTTTACCAAAGTTCGCACCATTTGCAAATTTTCTTCCAGTAACTGATTATTTTGTACCTGAAAACGATTAAATTCGTAATCCTCGCGGGCAAATGCCTTGACTATCCGCAGTCCCCCCAAATTTTCATATAAAGTCGTATTTAGTGCCCCCAACTTCTCCTGGATTCGTTTTGATATAGGCATAATCCGCTTGACAAATACAAACATGATCAGCAATATCACCGGAATCATAAAGAGAAATATAGTTGCTAAAATCCAGTTCATCAAAAATAGTATTACGATCGTCCCTAAAAGTAAAATTACCCCAGATAAAAGATGTAATAATCCATTCCCCATAAATATTCGTACCAAATCAACGTCTGAGGTCATTCTTGTCATCAACTTGCCAGTCTGAGAACGATCATGGTAAGAGAAACTAAGAGATTGAAGCTTTTCAAAAATGGTATTTCGAAGATCAAAGGCGACACCCTGAGATGTCACTTCAGAGAGATAGCCTTGGAGAAAATTAAATATTCCTCTCACAATAGCTATCATGACCAAGCTAAAGGCGATCAGAAACACCATATTCATATTTAATGCAAGGACGCCGCGATCGATCAGTAACCTCAACAATTGGGGGGTCGCCAAGTTGGCAGCGTTGACCAGAAGCAAACTGATAATGGCTCCTGCAGCTGCCATCCAATAGCGGCGAAGATAAGTTAACATTCTTGGTAACATGTTCATAAATAATTGCAGTTTGATCTCAAGTAACCCGATGATTTTGCCATTGACTTTGAAATCAGTCGGTGATGATCCTTGTCATTCCTTTTTTAGTAAGGAATAACGGTAAATTGGCATCCGAAACAATCCAAGCATGCTCGAACAACACAGCTTTTAGCTTTTCTTGAAAATTCCCTCTTGATTTGCTCGCTAATATCATTCTTTCCTTCAAACGGCTTACATGAATTTCCATTACTGCCCCAAAAAGAGCTTCTTTTGATTCAAAATGGTAATATAATGCTGCGTAAGTTAAATTGCATTCGTTGGCAATATCACGAATTGATACCTGACCATATCCTCGTTCAATAAAATGCCTTTCAGCAACTTCGAGGATGCGCTGTTTACCAACAGATGATTGAATCTTTGCCATAATTGTTCCTTACTAAATGTTCAGGAAGTGAATTCTACCTTCAGAACTGTAATCAGTCAACGCCCATCATGATCAAAATTTACAGCAGTGTGATTTATGAAAAAAAATGATTGGAAAATTAGCGCGAAATTTGAACTTGAACAGGCTGAGGCTGCGCGAAAATTAAGGAATGAAGGGAAAGCACGTGTCTGTGCCCGCCGGGCTGCTGGTCATATAGTCTATGCATACCTCCGTGATCGTTATGGATACAGTGGTTCCATGAATGCATATAACAACATACAGTATCTCACCTCACTTTCAATGGTTCCACTGAAGATTAGAAAGGTCGCCTTACTCTTTCTAATGCGCGTAACGACCAACCACAACTTACCCATCGACGTGGATCTGATAAAAGAAGCCCGATGGTTAGCGAAAGAGTTAATGGGGGAAGAAATCTAATTACCCAACCAGATTTTGCGAAGGAGTGAAGGGTTTCTTTTCAGCTTTTCGTTTAAATGAGGAAATTAAACCTAGAACCCCAATTAAAGACAATACCACTTTAACACTGGTAATAATCATTACGCAGCTACCAGCTACACCGGCTATAGTTAATAGAATTGTCTGTCTGTAATTATACCTGGAGGTTGTTGAGATTTCGCTCAATTTACTCTCCAGTTGTTGGCGTAAAGAACTGACAAACTCAGCCTTAGGTTTTAGTGGCAACAAGGTTTTTTCCAACAATTGCTCTAAGTCATCAATTTGAATTGTTGAAGAATTACCAATATTCATTTCACTTTCCCTCTCACTGTAATGTCATCTTCATTTATCTTTATAAACTCATCCCGTAGAGAAAGCAGCGTTCGATGATATAAGCTTTTTATTGCTCCCTCTGTCCTGCCCATAATTTGGCCAATTTCCGCATTTGAAAGATGTTCAACGAACTTCAAGATAATCAACTGCTGCCGATCTGGTGGTAAACAGTGGATCACAAGAAGCAGACGTTCTCTCTCCTCATTATGCAATAGTGTTGATTCCGGATGATCATTGTCAGACTTAACTGTCAAGAAATCATTAAGAGGTATATCCTTGCGGCGCTTATTATCTCTATACCAGTTGGCAACCAGGTTATGGGCAATCCGATAAAGCCAGGCCGAGAACGGCAATCCCCGATCTGTGTATGTACCGATATGGCAAAATGCTCGCAGGAAAACACGCGCGGTCAAATCCTCAGTATCGCTATGGTTACCAACCCGATAATAAATATAACTATATATTTTGCCGATATAGCGTTCATAAAGAACGCCAAAGGCTTCCTGGTCCCCTTCTGCAGCCAGGGATAATGCCATTTCGTCGTTAATTGCCGGCACCTCTTGAACCAAATTCCGGCTGTGGGTTCCAGTTAATTATGTTAACCCCAATGAGCCGGGAAAGTTGCTACGAGTATAACATGACAAATTGATGATTGATTTGAATAAATCCTGTAAGTATTATAATCTAGCCATAACAGCTAGATTAACCTAGTAACCCAAGGTATAATATAACCATAATCGGGGATGATAGGCTTCGACGGAAGAGGCTGGTCCCGGATTGCGAGCCGAGAGACGCCGACCTCGTTAAATCAGCGTAAATAAACAAGTGCCAATCGCACTTCAGTTTCCGCTCTTCCCCTCGCTGCATAATCAGTGAGACTAAGAGTTAGATCCAAAGATTGGGTCTCGTCCACCTACCCCGTTCTCCGACCGGTGGTGGGATTGGGCGACAGAAAGTCGGAGTGCCGCACGCTACGTCACTAACCGTGCGCAAGAGGGGCTTTCGGGTCCCAGTGACTGGCTGAAAGGTTTTCATTGTCATTCATGAGCCAATCAGCGAGAACAAGAGAATGACTACGCTCGTAGATATCCGCGGGTCTATTCTTTCGGACGCGGGTTCGATTCCCGCCATCTCCACAAAAAGTACACCTTAGCTGGTGTATTTTTTTATCAACACAACTTATTAGGTTGTTCAGAATTATAAAATCCTGATAATCAATCCCTTTAAATAGGCTCCCTCTGGGAAATTCAAAGATACAGGATGGTCATAATTCTGCTGAAGTTTCTCAATTATTTGCGCATCAACCTTGGCATCTAGTGCTGCTGAGGCGATAATTTTTTGGAATAAATCCTGGTTGACTCCCCCTGAACAAGAAAAAGTAACCAGGATACCTCCTGACCGCAGCAATTTGAATGCCAGCAGATTGATATCCTTATATGCGCGTGATGCGCGCTGAATTTGAGACGCTGTGGGGGCAAATTTTGGAGGATCGAGCACAATCATATCAAAATTACGTCCTTGGTCACGAAATGAGCGTAATTGGGTAAACACATCACCTTCGATCCAATCTATGTTATAGTTTTCCAGCTGATTCAAACTAACATTTAATTTGGCAATTTCTAACGTAGCAGCAGATGATTCTATCGCAGTAACATGTCTGGCACCACCAGCTAAAGCCGAAATAGAAAAACCTCCTGTGTAAGCGAAGCAGTCCAAAACTAAATTGTTCTTTGCCAGACCTCTTAATCTGCGTCGGTTTGAACATTGATCCAAATAAAAGCCGGTTTTATGGCCATCTTTGATATCTACCAGGTAATGTAGCTCATTTTCTACAATTTCAATCAATCCTGATGGCTCAGTCCCCCGCATAACCCCTTTTCTACCTGGTAAGCCCTCTAAATTGCGGACTTTTACATCAGATCGTTCGTAGATTTGGTTTATGTTCGTCTCATCTATCAGCAGGTCAGCAATTAATTCTCTCCAAATCTCTGGTCCGGAAGAGAGGAATTGAATTACCAAAAGATTACCGTACCGATCTACGATCAAACCAGGCAATCCATCGGATTCTGCATTAATTAATCTGTACGCATTGGAAGAAGACCTACTATGGAATTGTTGGCGAAATTCTATTGCTCGTCTAATCCGATTCCTAAAGAAGGTCTCGTCAATGATTTCATTTACATCCCAAGTCCAAACCCTGACTTTAATTTGAGAATAATGGCTATACGCACCTCTTGCTAATAATGTGCCACTTGAATCAATAACATCAACCGTTTCCCCGTTCTCGATGGAACCATGAACACCAGAAATCGCTCCTGAAAAAATCCATGGATGATGTCTCAAGAGCGCTTTTTGGCGACCTGGTTTCAGATGAACACTTGCCATCAATTAAATAAGATCTACTTGCCGCCCAGCTTCTTCAATGACATTCATCGCATAATCAATTTCATCTGGTTCGTGAGCAGCAGTTACCGTGGCTCGTAATCTTGCCAGGCCAGGCGGAACCGCGGGTGATACTACCGGCAGAACAAAGACACCACTTTGGTGAGCCGTTCCAGTCATCGCAAAAGCTACCTCATCGCTCCCACATAATACCGGAACGATAGCTGTCTCAGTAAGCATGGTATCAAAACCTCGCTCCTGAAGGCCTCCAATGAACTGTTTTGTGTTAGTAGTCAATTTTTCTATCCGCCATGGCTCATCAAGGATCACTTTGAATGCCGCATTCGCTGCTGCAGCTTGAGCTGGAGGTAATGCTGCTGAGAATATATATGCCCGACTCACATGGCGCAGATAATCAATCAGATCAAATTTTCCAGCAATATACCCCCCAACAGATGGTATCGTCTTACTTAATGTCCCCATTTTTATGTCGATAACATCTTTCATGCCAAAATGCTCTTCGATCCCACGACCAGTATTTCCTAACACTCCTAAAGAATGAGCCTCATCTATCATCAGCCAGGCGTTATACTTCCGGCACAATTCGACGGTTTTTGGGAAATCAATAATATCGCCATCCATACTGAAAACAGCATCAGATACCACAAGCTTCGCTGCTCCATTTGGCACTTGTTTCAAACGATCTTCGAGAGCTTCCATATCATTGTGACGGAATCGGAGAAATTTTGCACCAGACATCAAACATCCATCGACAATACTGGCATGGTTCAATTTATCGGAAATAACATAATCACCTCTTCCAACCAAGGAGGAAATAACTGAGAGGTTAGTCGCATAACCTGAAGAATAGGTAATCGCTGCTTCAGTTCCTTTGAACTCAGCTATAGTCTCTTCAAGTTCTTTATGAATGGTTAATGAGCCAGCTAGAGTTCGAACACCATGCGTACCACTGCCGAATCGTTCGATGGCAGCTATGGCTGCTGCATTTATGCGCGGGTGTCCAACAAGCCCCAAATAACTATAAGAAGCATACATCCCCATCTCATTCCCATTGACAATTACCCTTGCTCCCCCCTTCAATTCTTGCACTGGCAAATTGTAATAATACAGATCCGATTTTCGCAAACCCTCAAGGCGGTTCTTCATGGCTTGCACTCGCTGAGATATTGCGTCGTCAATTTTTTCCAAATCCATTTTTCCTCCATAAATTGCACAGCTTACTCAATTTTGGTAGTTTAGTCCAGGCAAATAAAACTGTCAACATCAGTTCAATTTTTTCATTACGCTAACTAAATAATTACATGACAAAGTTGTCCGAACTATTATCGTTAGCCATTGAACCAAATAATCGAATAAACAATTCACTCTTCTAATTTCAACAATTCATCTTCCGAAATTATACGAACTCCTAATGATTTTGCATTTGAAAATTTTGAGCCTGGATTGCTTCCCAGAACTAAATAATCGGTTTTCCTGCTCACAGATCCAGTTACCTTGCCACCTCGGGATTCAATGAATTGTTTAGCCTCATCTCGCGTAAATTGCTGCAGCGTTCCGGTAATAACAAATGTCAACCCTTCGAATATTTGGGGAAATCTTTGAGTTTCTCTGCTTAAATCCGCTGCTGGTAAAACACTTGCCTCACGCAGCTTTTGAATAATCTGATTATTTCCTGAGAGTTGAAACCAATCAACAATTGCCTGAGCAATATTAGGGCCTATCCCCTCAATCATCGTAAGATCTTCAATTGTTGCTTTTGATAATTCTTCCAAGTCTGAAAAGTGCTTGGCGAGATCACTCGCGGTCCGTACACCGACTCCCCTTATCCCCAATGAATTGATGATTCGTGATAGCGGCCTGCCTTTGGACGATTCAATGGCATTCAAAAGGTTACCAGCTTTTTTCTCAGCAAATCCTTCAAGCGATAACAGACTCATCTTATCCAGGCTATAAATATCTGCTGCATCAAGCACTAAATTTGCCTTGACTAATTGCTCAACGATTCTTATCCCCAGACCTTCAATATCCATCGCACCACGCGAAACAAAGTGTTCCAAATTGCGAATTAGCTGAGCTGGACATGCTGCATTCACGCAGTAATACGCGACTTCACCTTCAAGCCGCTCAATTGTTTCGCCACAGGCAGGACATTTGGCAGGTGGCTCATACGGTTGAGAATCTTTTTTTCTAGAAGCCAATACAGGACTTATAATATAGGGAATAACATCTCCGGCTCGCTTCACTAACACCCGATCGCCAACGCGGATATCTTTCTCAGCGATGAAGTCATAATTGTGTAAAGTAGCTTGCTTGACTATAACACCACCAATTTCAACTGGTTCTAGAACTGCGTAAGGTGTAATAACCCCAGTTCTGCCTACATTGGCACGAATGTCATTAAGCTGAGTTGTGACCTCTTTTGCCGGAAATTTGAACGCAATTGCTCCGCGAGGATCTCGTCCTACAACACCAAGATCTGCAATTAATTGCAATGAGTTTATTTTGATAACGACACCATCCGCTTCATAGTGGAGATCATTCCTGCGTTCTTCCCACTTCAACGCTGCCTGGATTGCACCTTCAATTGTTTTGCAATACTCCCAGGGTATTAACGGAAACCCTAATTTATCTAAAAATTCCAACTGCTCTTTTTGGGTTTCCGGGAGGTTGCCTTCACCACTTACGATATCGTAGATGAAGATCCTCAACGGACGAGAGGCAGTTAATTTTGGGTCCAGCTGTCGGAGAGAACCCGCTGCGGTATTTCTTGGGTTCAAGTAAGTCTTATTTCCCTCTTCTTGCAACCGCATATTTAGGTTTTCAAAGTCTGGTAATGTAATAAAAGCCTCCCCGCGAACTGCCAGATGTGCAGGGACTTCCACAGATGTTTGATCAATGGGAATACGTAAAGGCACTGATCGAATAGTTTTAATATTTGCGGTTATTTTTTCCCCCACCAGTCCATCACCGCGAGTTGCACCTTCGGTGAAAACCCCATCACGGTATTGCAAAACGACTGTCAAACCATCAATTTTTGGTTCGACCACATAATCTGCCAGCTTTACTCTCTCGTCTAACCGTGAGATGCGTTCATACCATGCCCTTACATCACTTTCCTCAAATGCATTGCTGAGGCTGAGAATTGCTGTGGGATGCTCGACTTTTTCAAACCGCTCAGATGCTTTCCCACCAACTCGTTGTGATGGTGAATCAGGTGTTGTCCAATCTGGGTGTTCACTTTCAATTTGGTGTAATTCTTTGACCAGTTGATCATATTCATAATCGCTGATTGTTGGGTTATCCAACACAAAATATTGATAATCATGAAATGCAATTTCACGACGCAACTCTTTAAGGCGTTGATATTGTGGGTCATCCTTTTCTGTAACCATAATTTGCCGAGGTCCCTCAAATAACAATGATCATTTGTGATTAAACAACTAGCGTCTCTTCAGTCAAACTTTGATGGCCAACAGTTGTTTCAACCAAAGAAGCCTCCTTACTTTGCGACAGTACGTTGGCAGAAAATAATATCAGCACTATCCAAACAACATCTGCCATGAATAGATGGATTAACTGCATCCAAATCGGGGCATAAAGAAGGACATTCAGATAACCCAAACCTAATTGTGCGATCAACAGCCATGTGAAAGCGTAGCTGAGATAGACTACAGTGGATTGTTTATAAACCTTGCGGATAATAATTACAATAACAATGAGATACACGCTCACGATGATGGCGATTGCAGGGTGAAAAATGCGCAGGCTGATAAGCGTTTGTGCGGTTGGTGATAATGAGCTACTATCACTTATAGCTCCGACTGGAAATAATGTATCCCCCAGAGCTGTTACAGCACCGCTGGCACCCAGGATCAGCATACCTACTATACCCAGCCCCAATGCCCACAATGTAGCTCCCTTACCCCTCAATTGAATTGGCGCTCCACCAGAAGACCACCAAGCAGTCAATGTCAAAGACGCTAACAATAAAAGGGTGTTTATTAAGTGGACTGCCATCACAACAGCTCTTTCAATGGAAACATTTTCTCCAACCAGCTCAAAAAGGACTAAGCCTGCACCTACCAACGCCTCGGTGATCATGAACAGCATGGAAAAAAATAAACCTATACGCACCTGGTGGCCTTTTCCGTATTTTTTATATCCCCAAATCAACAACCCAACAACAAGGAAAAAAGCTACCCCACTTGTAAGCCGATGAGTGAATTCGATAATCGTCTCTAATTGAGGTGCTCTGGGAATAACCTCGCCATCACATAAAGGCCAATGACTACCACACCCTGCACCAGAGCCTGTGGCGCGCACTAGTGCTCCCCACAAAATAACCGCAATGTTAATTACCAATACTCCCCATGCAAATTTTGAGAACGAAGAAAGATTTTTCATGTAAATCATTTTTGATCAAAAAAGATCTGGGAACTTTGAGTCTACCAATCCTTATCCGATACGACCAGTAATATAATCCTCAGTGAGTTGATTTTGAGGGCGAGTGAACATGCTTTTCGTCATTGAAAATTCTACCAACTCACCTAACCAGAATAATCCGGTAAAGTCTGATACCCTGGCAGCTTGCTGCATATTATGGGTTACTATAACGATGGTGTATTCTTCCTTCAAAACTCCAATCAACTCCTCGATGCGACCGGTTGCAATGGGATCAAGGGCAGAAGCAGGTTCATCCATTAAAATAACCTCAGGTTCGACCGCTAATACGCGGGCAATACACAGCCGTTGCTGCTGACCGAGTGATAGTCCTAACGCATTATCGCCGAGATGATCCTTTACCTCATCCCAAAGGGCTGCCTGGCGAAGACTTCTTTCAATTAATTCATCCAATTCACTGCGGTTATTTGTTAACCCCAAAACACTTGGACCAAAAGCTAAATTCTTATAAATTGATTGGGGGAAAGGATTTGGTTTTTGAAAAACCATACCAACTCGTTGGCGTAAATCCGCCAGAGCTATTTGCGGCGCATAGATATCCTCATCATCCAAAAGCACCTCACCTTCCATCTTTGTCCCAACTATGGTGTCATTCATCCGATTCAGGCATCTCAAGAATGTAGACTTCCCACATCCAGAAGGACCGATCAACGCAGTTACACATTGGCCGTTAATATCCATGGAAATATTACTTAATGCCTTTGTGGTACTATAGAAAAAATTCAAATTTCTGATACGAAACTTGACCCTCTCATCACCCATGTACTCCATTTTACTTTATTATTCAAGAAATTACCGTGATTCTTTACGGTATAATCGGTTCTAATGAAATTTAAAGTAATTATTACTTTGATTATCCTCTCATTGTACGTATTTGGATGTAATTTTTACCCATCTACTCCTGTTTCCACACCAAGCGATACGAATTATATCGAAAACAAAGGGTCGGACACAATGGTGAATCTGGCTCTTGCATGGGCGGAGGAGTATCAAAATATACGACCGGACATCCGGGTTGCAGTCTCTGGGGGAGGATCAGGGACAGGCATCGCTGCTTTGATTAACGGTACGGTAGACTTAGCGAACGCATCAAGGCAAATTACTGAAGAAGAGATATCTGCATCAAGATCACGCGGGTACGATCCTGTCGAGTTTGTAGTTGCCAGGGATGCCATTGCAGTTATCGTACATCCAGATAATCCGATTGATACCCTAACTCTAGCCCAATTATCAGACATTTATAGTGGTAAAATCAAAAATTGGTCAGAATTGGGTGGAGAAGATCGCCCGATCGTTCGTTTGTCACGGGAAACAAATTCAGGAACACATATATTTTTCCTGGAAGAAGTCTTACGCCTTGGTGATCCTGATAATCGAACACTTTTTTCGACAGACACGTTGCTGTTACCATCTTCACAAGGCATAACACAAGAGGTGAGCGACAATCGTAATGCGATTGGCTATGAAGGGCTTGGATACGTAGTCCCAGAGGTTAAGGTATTAGCGGTTGCCTCGACTGCGAACGATATCCCATTTATGCCAACTTTGGAAACTGTCCTGACGGCTTCTTATCCCATCTCTAGGGATCTCTATATATACACCATCCGAGAACCATTCGGCGAGATATTAGAATATATTAACTATATAATATCTCCTGAAGGACAAGAATTAGTCACCGAACTTGGGTACATTCCTATAATCGACGAATGAAAACCGCATACAACTGGCCTGAAATAATCATCTCATCCCTAATCAAAGCATCCGGTTATTCTGCCATTTTCTTTGTGGCAATGATTTTTGTTTTTCTCCTCACTGAAGGGGTCCCAGCTTTAGGAGAGGTGCATTTATCGAATCTTTTCAGCACACGATGGTATCCAATAGAAGGATTCTATGGAATTTTGCCTTTGATAGGGGGTTCGATTATTGTCACATTAGGCGCTGCCATCATTGCAATACCCTTAGGCATCGGTTCGGCAATATTTATCGCTGAAATTAGTCCGCGATGGGGTCGTGAAATACTTAAACCATTAGTTGAATTACTCGAAGGTTTTCCTTCGGTCGTATTGGGTTTCTTGGGTATCGTTATCTTGGCTTCATTTTTAAGGGAAACATTTAATCTCCCTACCGGGTTAACTGCACTGGCAGGGTCAATCTTGATCGCAGCGATAGCTTTACCTACAATAGTCTCAGTAACGGAAGATGCTCTGGATTCTGTCCCGCGTTCATATCGGGAAGCTGCACTCGCTTTAGGAGCTACCGAGTGGCAAACCATCTGGCGAGTCACGTTGCCAGCGGCTAAGAATGGTGTAGTTACTGCAGTTATGTTGGGTATCGCCCGTTCAATTGGCGAGACAATGGCCGTGCTTATGGTTTCTGGTAATGCACCAGTAATGCCCACCAGTATCCAGTCATTATTTTCCCCAGTTCGCACTATGACTGCCACCATCGCTGCTGAGATGGGCGAAGTTGCATCTGGCAGCGTCCACTATCACGTGCTGTTCTTCGTCGGGATTGGCTTATTTCTTATTTCCCTTGCGGTAAATCTGATCGCTTCTTTAGTAGTAACACGGGAAAGAAAACGTGCAGAACGAATCCTTTCCTGAAATATTAGGACTAATTCTGAGAAATTAGATGACTTACGATCAAAATTCACTCCGATGAGAACAAATAGCCTCCCAAAGAATTCTCCTTCACGATTTCTGGTTCAACGGCTAGGATTTAGCCTGTTGGCATTTGTAACATTCTTGACAGTTTTACCAATCATCCTCGTAATGGTTCACATCATTATTCAGGGCGCTCCAGCGATATCTTGGGAATTCCTAACCAATTCTCCCCGAGATGGATTAAGGGATGGAGGGGTAATGCCCGCCATCATCGGCACTTTCTATTTAACCATCGGTACCGGGATATTTTCCGTCCCATTAGGTATAGGTGCAGCGATATACTTAGCCGAATATGCATCCGAGTCACGCTGGACGAGGTTGATACGGATTGCGATTATCAACCTGGCAGGAATCCCTTCCATTGTATATGGACTCTTCGGCCTGGGGCTGTTTGTTCTGTTCCTGAATTTTGGCACAAGTATTGTAGCGGCATCGCTTACGTTGGCTATAATGACGCTGCCAGTAATTATCAGCACTTCTGAAGAAGCGATCAGAGCAGTACCTAGTTCCTTCAGAGTAGTAAGCTTTTCACTAGGAGCTACTCGGTGGCAAACTGTCAGGCGGATTGTTCTTCCCCAATCACTTCCAGGAATCATAACTGGCGTGATTTTAGGATTGGAGCGGGCAGCTGGTGAAACCGCCCCTATCCTTTTCACAGGTGCTGCGCTCTTTCTCCCTTTATTGCCCCAATCCCCTTTTGATGCCACTATGGCACTACCATATCACTTGTTCGTCATATCAACCCAGGTTCCGGGTATGCCAATTCAACTACAATATGGAACTGCCCTTGTCTTACTCTCATTCGTATTAGGGATGAATATCCTGGCTACAATGATCCGGTCGTATTACCGGCGTCGCAGACAATGGTAATTAGTCAGAGCTGACAAAGTTATTAATGATATGGCTAAAGATAAGATCGTCGTTGAACACCTGACCCTTCATTACTCCGATGGCACAGAATCCCTAAAAGATATTAACATTCGAATCCCTGAAAATGCAATAACCGTTCTGTTCGGACCTGCAGGTGGGGGAAAATCTACTTTTCTCAGAGTGATTAACCGTTTAAACGATCTTGCGGATGTTGTTCACTTATCTGGACATGTATTTTTGGATGGAGAAGATATCCTCTCTCCAAAAACAGATGTCATCACCCTGCGGCGTAAAGTTGGCATGGTTTTTGCTCGCCCCGTGGTCCTACCTTTAAGCATTCGGGAGAATATAACCTACGGACTCGAACTTGCTGGCGAGAAGCGCAAAGTCTATCTTGCTGAAGCCGTCGAAATAAGTTTAACCCAAGCTGCTTTATGGGATGAAGTCAAAGATCGCCTGGATGACCCCGCAATTGCGCTGTCCGGTGGACAGCAACAACGTTTAGCACTTGCTCGCAGCCTAGCCTTACAACCTGAGGTGATCCTGATGGACGAACCTACGTCTGGTCTTGATCCCCTCTCGACAGGCAAGGTCGAAATAACTTTGCAAGAGCTGAAGAAAATCTACACAATTGTCCTGGTCCCCCATTCTGTCCAGCAGGCTGCTCGTACTGCTGATTACGCCGGTTTCTTCCTACAGGGAGAATTGATCGAATTTGCCCAGGGGTCATCACTATTCACAAATCCTAAAGATCAACGAACTCAAGATTATGTCGAGGGACGATTTGGTTAAGGGCATTTTATGTCCAACAAATTATTGAGTGTCGTTGACGAGCCTTCCCTTTTAGGAACACTTGTATATAACTTGTTATTAGAAGGTCGTCTAGATCGGGCTGATATTGATCTGAAAGGTTCCACAACAAGCTGGAAGAAGAGGTAACTTATAAAGCCCGATTGTTGGTTGATTTCACCTCCAATGCAATTATTAAATCTACAGATGATAACTTAGACAATGCTGGTCATCGTTGGTTAGAAATTTTGAGGACACGGGTAACAATAATTACTGCTGACGGAAGTATTTAGGGGATTCCCACGAAAATCGCTTAGAAATGGATAACCACCTTAACAAAGTAACGGCTATTATTGGCCCTTCTGGTTGTGGAAAGTCGACTTTTCTAAGATGTTTAAACCGGATGCACGAAGAGATCAGGGGAGCCTGGATTTATGGTGAAGTTATCGTCCGCTGGAAGGTTGATCGAGTATGAACTAACTGATCACCTTTTTACCAAACCTATCGATAAAAGAACTGAAGATTACATCACAGGAAGGTTCGGATGATTAGTTTCAATAACAATCCTCAAATAATCAATG
>JACUUU010000405.1 GCA_014859065.1 Anaerolineales bacterium | reverse complement strand
CAGTGTAAAAATGGGGGGGTTACCGGGGTTGATTTCCTGAAAAAATTTTTATTGAACCGACGCAGTAAGTTGAAGCGTGCTCGAAAGCGCTCGGAAGCTTTAAACAAAGTGGTTGACCTCCAGCTGGGAGACGTTCAGAAATAGGAATTTCCCGTTGCGTACTTTGATACAGTTGTTGCCACCTTCGTCTTTTGTCCCGTGCCTGATCCAGTGCCCGGTCTTTTTGAATTACGTAGTGTGCTCAAACCAGGCGGGTATTTGCTTCTGCTCGAACATGTACGCTCGCAAAATCCTTTTATAGGCTGGTTGATGGACTTGCTCAACCCATTATTGGTGAGGATAATGGGCGACAACATCAAACGTCGCACTATTGAAAATACATTGCAGTCTGGTTTGGTCGTAGAACATGTTGACAATCTGGGTTCTGGTGACATATTCAAGCTGTCGTAGCCAGGCAGGCTTCGCATTAGGAGAATTATGAGAAATCCTTTATCAGAATGGTTACCGCTGTTGATCGTTTTCGTATTTCTTCCTCTGATATTAACAGAGTGTGGTGTTACCTCCAAGATGCCATTTAGTAATGATCCTATCATCGCACAGGATGAAGATACCAGACTTGCTAATGGTGAACGCATTTACTTCACCGGTACTAACAACCAGGGGGAGCGCATCTCTTACACCGGTGGACCCGCTTCGGGTGGAATGATGATGGCTTCCACTTGGACCTGCGTTGCCTGCCACGGACCGGAGGCTCGCGGCGGTACCTCCATGATCCACATGCGCGTCGTACGGGCTCCTGATATCCGTTACAAAACCCTGAGTGTGCATGCAGGTGAACATGGTGAAGGCGAAGAGGCGGAGCATGGCGATTATGATCTCGAAGTTTTTCGTATGGCTGTAGTTGACGGTAGGCATCCGGATGGCGAACAGCTAAGCCAGGATATGCCTCGTTGGCAGATGAGCAATGAGGATTTGGAAGATCTCTTTGCTTATCTGAAAACGATCCCCTGATTGAGATCACTTCACTATCGGTTAGCTGGAGATGTTGTGTCAGAAAGTGGCAGGGGTGGCAAACTCGCTGCGTTCAAAAATTAACTCGCCGATTTCTTGGTTAATAATCTCCGTAAGGCTCTCGATACTGACTTCACCAAAAGCCACCAATACGAGTCTATCGAATTGGGGAAATTCCTAACATTGAGGCAAATGAGACCTTGCATGCCTTGCTTGTGTTCCGTCAAAATGTCCAAATCTAGGAGGAGATAGGCAATTTTGCCTATCTAATTGCCAGTAGAATTGCGCTGACCGATCAATACTGAACCTTTTACAATAATCAATCGAGTTAGCTTATATTTTATCCTGCCATAAAACACAGTGTTTATCTGAATGGATATTCCATCCGGCTAGATTTTTCAGACCTTAACAGGTCTTTTATGGCATAATAGGAAGCAGCATTAGCTTATGAAAGATACGATGAACGTTTCTTCTGTGCCCATTTATGTCCTTCTGGCAGACGACCACATGGTTGTGCGTGCCGGTATCCGCCAGTTCCTGGAGCACAGCGACGATATCCAGGTAGTTGCGGAAGCAGACGATGGCATGATGGCTCAGAAACTAATACAGCAGCACCAACCTGATGTGGCTGTGTTGGATATTCAAATGCCGCAAGCCAGTGGGATCGAGGTTACCCGTTGGCTGCGGGCTAATTACCCCGATATCGGTGTGCTTATACTAACTGCCTACGAAGACGATCCTTATGTCATGGCTGTCTTGAAAGCCGGCGCCAACGGTTACGTGCTGAAAACTGCCTCTCCGAAGGAGATCATACAGGCGGTGAGAGACGTCCACGCTGGTAAGTCGGTCCTGGATGCCACCATCGCTCAGAAAGTGATCTCCCAAATTGCTGGCATGCCCGACACGACCCCGGTTGAGACACCTACTAACCGTGAGATGGAGGTGCTCATGCTGGTCGCACGTGGCTATACCAATAAGGCAATTGCCGTGCAGCTCGGCATCAGCGACCGCACCGTCCAAGGACATCTGGCGCATATTTTCGACAAGCTGAACGCCAACAGCCGCACTGAAGCGGTTATGCGCGCTGTTTCGCTGGGTTGGATCCCTGCTGATGTGGGCAAGATGGAAAGCAACTGACCGGATGAGAAATTCGCCAAATCGTTCTCGCTTGCCTATCAGTTTCCCTTTGCGGGGTGTCAACCTGCAGATCATCACCATTATCATCCTGCCTCTTACCATAATCCTGGTTGCAGTTACTTTTGGAAGTCTTTCACTCCATCAACAGGCGATGCGTACATTAGTAGGAGAGCGGGACGAGCGCGCTGCCCGCACCGCAGCCGGCGCGTTAGGCGATCACATCAAATTTCGCCTCCTGCTGGTGCAAAACTTGTCTTTGTTAGCTGCATCCGCTGGGGATTTGCAGCTGGGCAACACCTTGGAATCCTCCAGGAGTATGCTGAATGAATTTGACGGTGGTCTTGCTTTCTTTAGCCCAGACGGCGCCTTACTGGCAGCCCAAGGAGATCAGGATTTTTGGGTGCAGTTGGCTGATTCAAAGATTGAATTAGCAGTTCCTCTCTCACCAGAGGTAATAAGATCGTTTTCACCGCACACCTCGATCCGGGTGCTCCCCTCTGAACGTGGAAATATGGTGGTCCTAATTGCCTGGCAGCCTGATGAAGGTACCATCAA
>JACUUU010000051.1 GCA_014859065.1 Anaerolineales bacterium | reverse complement strand
CACCGATTGTCATTTCACCCCGTAGCACCATGTTGCCCCCAAACCAAAGGATCAATATAGTCCCTAAGGTCACTAAAAAGAGCGTACTGGGCATCACTTTCGACCACTCACCGATGATAGTGAGGCGGGCATTGTAAAGGTTGCGATTAGCCTGGTCGAAGTTCTCGATCTCGTAGGGTTCGCGCGCGAAAGCGCGCACAACCTGTACGCCAGTAACGCTTTCCTGCAAACGCGATGACAGCTCACCGAGGGCGTGATCGACTGCCAGAAAGAGGTCTCCAATGCGTTTTCCAAAATTAGTGGTGATCAATATCAGGGGCACCATAGGTAGAAGCGCAATTGGTGCTAACCGGGCGTTATAAACGAAAAGTAAGACAATGATGCCGATCATCAATAGACCTAATCGGATTAAATCGATCACGCCAAAGCCAGTGAAACGTTCGATAGCGCGCACATCTTCTATGCACCTGCTGATGAGCTGACCAGTTTGGGCGCGATCATGGTAGCTGAAGGGAAGATGCTGAATGTGGTCGTAAAGGTGGTTTCGCAGATCATAGCCAACATGCTGGGCAACCCATTCACTTAAGTATCGCTGCAAATATGTTAGGACCGCACGGACTGTCCCAATGATCACAATGACCAATGATGCGATAATCAGGATGCGAATTTCACCCTGTACAAGACCGACATCGATTACCAGACGGATGATTGTTGGTACAATCAAGTTCAAGCTGGTGATGCCCAGTAATAAGATCAAAGCAACGAAGATACGTGACCGATAAGGACGAAGAAATGTCCGCAGTTTAAGTAACGATTTCATCTTCTAAGGAATATAAATCTAAGATATATGCATAGGTTCCGACATATTCGCTGTGAAAGCCCTGCATGTGTGCATTATTGCAAACATAAGTATTCAAATTTGATTGTTAACCTTTGTCATTCTATTATGAAACTAGATTGAGCTTGGTCTACGACGATGAAACGGGGTAATGGTAACGGTATAAGCCCCTCCTGGGTTTGCTTTTCAGCCTCATCTTCGTAGTCGGGATCGACATAGAAAATATTGACCGTGACTGTATATTCACCTTTTGTTTCAGCACGGCGCAAATGGATGGTAAACTCATTTTTAGGGTCAATTGTCTCAATAATGCTCAAACTAGCGACTTCATCTCCATCGGCATTTATTACCTTGATTTCACCATTGGGGTTCTGTTGGAATGGAGATAATTCCAGGTAAACACTTACACGTTTTCCGTCTGACCAGGGATTCACCTGGAATTGCCGGATGCGGACCTCTTTTGGTGGTACCGGAACATCAGATGGGTCATGAAAGAAGATATCCATTCCGTCTCCAAGGATTTTGGTGATAAGCGCGAGAAGATTATACCCGCTTCTTAGCAAGTCGGTATTCTGCCAGGTCTTAACCGGGGGGTCACGAACTTATTCTTTTCAATAATCGTCCTATTCCTGAAGATGGCTGGCGGTTATTATTATTGGGTAACTTTCCATCTTCTCAAGGTGGGTTAACATCGAGAAAATCACAAACCCCCCTTATCAGGCTGAAGTTATCTGGGAGAAGCTGAATTTTTCAAATCTTATCTACGAACATATTGATCTCTATCTGATAATGGATTAAACTCAATCTATAAATCTTAAATTTAAGGATGGAATATGCAGGCGATAAAATACCCTCATTCTCGAAAGGTTGATCATGTTGACGAATACCATGGGGTTCGGGTTCAAGATCCTTACCGATGGTTAGAAGACGATCGTTCTCCAGAAACTCAAGATTGGGTTACACGTCAAAATCAGCTCACTTTTGCATTCCTGGAGAGTATCCCTGAAAGGGAGAAGATCCACCAGCGCTTGACTGAACTCTGGGATTACGCCAAAGTTTCAGCGCCGCTCAAACGGGGCGGGAGTTACTTTCAATTACGCAACAGTGGGTTGCAGAACCAGGATGTACTCTACGTAATGGAAACGCCCAAGGATGAAGGTCGCATTTTATTGGACCCAAATCGATTTTCTGATGATGGGACTGTCGCATTAACTGCTTGGGACGTGAGCAAAGATGGTAAGTTTATCGCTTATGCAACCAGCGCCAGTGGTTCAGACTGGTTGACCTGGCGGATTCGCCGGGTGGATGATGGTAAGGATTTGGGGGATGTGATCGAATGGAGTAAATTTTCCAGAGCTGCCTGGCTGCCGGATAATTCTGCATTTTATTATTCAGCATACGATCCTCCCCAAGAGGGACAAACATATTCAGGAGTGAATTATTACCAGAAATTGTATCTGCACCGCTTGGGGACACCACAATCTGAAGATACGTTGATCTATGAACGTAATGATCAAAAGGAATGGGGATTCGATGGGCAGGTCAGTGACGATGGGCGATACCTGATAATCCATGTCTGGCAAGGTACCGACAGGCGCAACCGTTTGTTTTACCAGGATTTAAAAGGTGATGGTGAGATCGTTGAATTGATATCGGAACTAGAAGCTGGCTACCATTTTGTCGGTCACGATAGTGGTCACTTATACTTTCGTACAGATCTGGAAGCACCGCGTGGACGGTTGATTTCCATCGCTCTAGACAAACCGGCAAGGGAACATTGGGAGACAGTTATCCCTGAAAGTAATGATATCCTTGAATTGGTAAAATTTGCTGGCAACCAGTTTGTTGCGCTCTATCTTGTAGATGCTTACCACCAAATCCGCCGTTTTGATATGCACGGGAATCTTCTTGGAGAAATACCACTTCCTGGGATTGGGTCCATATTATCCCTCAATGGAAATCTGAGCTTGTTTGGCAGCCCTGATGAAGATGAGCTTTTTTTCACGTATCACTCCTTCGTTCACCCTCCAACTGTCTTTCGCTACGTATTTAGCCAGGACGATATCTCAATACTTAATAAGCCCGATCTCAACTTCGATTTTTCACCATACCTGACCAAACAAGTGTTTGCCACCTCAACCGACGGGACACTTGTGCCCTTATTCTTGGTACACAAGGAGGATACTCCCCTGGATGGAAACAATCCAACCTTACTCTATGGTTATGGTGGCTTTAACATCTCCCTTTCACCAACTTTTGCCATAAGTCGCCTGGTTTGGTTGGAAATGGGTGCTGTCCTGGCTGTAGCTTGTTTGCGGGGTGGTGGTGAGTATGGGGAGGACTGGCACCAGGCTGGAATGCTTCACAATAAGCAGAATACCTTTGATGATTTCATCAGTTGCGCCGAATACCTGATCACAGAGGGTTTTACCTCACCATCGCGCTTGGCAATCCAAGGTGGGTCGAATGGAGGCTTGCTGGTAGGGGCATGCATGACGCAACGTCCGGATTTATTTGGGGCAGCCTTGCCAGCTGTGGGGGTGATGGATATGCTGCGTTTTCACAAATTTACCATTGGTTGGGCGTGGGTCAGTGATTATGGAAGTTCAGATGACCCCGATCAATTCAAAACCCTGTATGCATATTCGCCATACCACAATTTAGTGCCTGACACTCTCTATCCAGCCACTTTGATTACTACTGCTGATCATGATGACCGGGTAGTCCCAGGGCATTCGTTCAAGTTTTCTGCCGCACTTCAGGCTTGCCAGGGGGGAGATGCGCCTGTTTTAATCCGCATACAGACCAAAGCTGGACATGGCTTTGGAAAACCAACTTCGGTCTTAATTGATGAACTGGCAGATATCTGGGCATTCTTAGTAAAGGTGTTTCATATGACAGAAGATTAATTGGTTTAAGCGATATTAAGAAAGGTAGAAGCAGGTATGAACGAACCCGGTGGCATGGAGGTAGCGAAAAATAATAATAAGAGGCCCTCTGATGGTCAGAGCTCAAAGGTTGATTTCAGCGACGATCAGCCACTAACAGATCAATATCGGCACCCTCCGGAAGTCTATGAGTTTCGCATTGAAGGCTACCTCAGCCCACTTAGGTCAGAGTGGTTTGATTGGTTGGTGATAACAAACTTAGAAAACGGAGATACACTTTTAACTGGTCAGGTGACAGACCAGCCAGCGCTGCACGGTTTGCTTGCAAAAATCCGAGATATGAACCTGAAGTTAATCTCTGTCAAGAAGATATAAATCGCTGACCTGCAACCTGATTAAGATCGATGGTCTTACCACCATCCATTTCACTTGGGCACTTAGACATTGTTATCAACTTTCAGAGATGACAGACAGATCTGTTTTCCCTGATAAGGATAAAACGGATTGAAAAAAGGAGTGAGCTCAATCACTCACTCCACAGATATTCAGCAGCATTTGAACCTTACATGCCGGCCATATAAGCGACTGCGACAGTCCCTGGCCCGGTGTGGGTACCGATCACTGGGCTCACATCGGAAAACACCACTTCAGTGGGATTGAGGCGTTGGCTGGTTTGTTCCATCAACCAGCGAGCATCCTCAGCTGCTGCTGCATTGAGGGCAGCCAGGCGGACTGGTGAGCGTGTGCCAACTCGCTCTGCGACCAGCTCCACCAGACGGTCTAATGATTTCCGGCGGGTGCGCACCCTTTCGACAGACTCAACCCGACCGTCTTTAATTTCCAGAATCGGTTTCATCTTAAGGGCTGTACCTAGGAAGCGTGCTCCTCCACCGATGCGACCTCCACGGTGGAGGAACTCGAGAGTATCTACAGCAAACACCACACCGGTGTTGTTAATTGCTTTTTCTGCCAGGGATTTACATTCAGCCAGATTGGCACCATCAGCCGCGGCCTGAGCGACAGCCAGTACCTGAAAGCCCATTGCCATGGCTGTGCTTTGTGAATCGACAATTTCAATTGGCGCATCTGGGAAGAATGCTTTAGCTTGTATTGCTGAATCAACCGTCCCAGATAATTTGGAGGATATTAGAATGTTGATGATCTCGAAGTCATCTTTGAGGAGTTTTTCAAAAATATCCTTGAATGCAGCCGGAGTGGGTTGGGAAGTTGTCGGGTTGACACTGCTTTGTTTTAGCCGCGCGTAGAACTCCTCTGGTTGGATGTCAACGCCGTCCAGGAATGTTTCCTCCCCCCAATGCAGATGTAATGGGATCACCTGGAGGCTGTATTGCTCGATTGATTCTTTGGGGATGTCAGCTGTGCTGTCGGTTATGATTGCAACTTTTGACATTATCGGAAGCTCCTTCTTGTTGAGAGGTTATTATTGCTCTATATGGAGAGTCAGGTTCGTTCGTGAATAGATAACCCCTGAAATTGTATTAAGTTGCGGTCGCAAACACCAATGGCTTGTTGTATTAATCTATTTTCATTGAAAGACTAATTGTTGCTAAGTTTTAAAAAACCTTGACTTTTAATAAGAATGTATCTATATTTAAGCAGTCTTAGAATACCTTTGAAGATTTATTCGTCGGGATTCTTTTCACCCTTAATGACACGTTTTGGAGATCGCTTCGGTCGCTTCGCTCCCTCGCGACGACATGGTGCGTCACTTAAGAATGAAGAGCGCAGCGGTGCGGAGTAACTCCTAACTGTATTGGTTGCTTACAAAGAGCAAAATATGATCAAAATTGAAAATCTTACAAAAAGTTATGGAACGGATAAGGGTGTCTTTGACTTGTCTTTCCAAGTCCTGGCAGGAGAGGTGTTTGGATATCTTGGCCCAAACGGGGCAGGCAAAACCACTACTATCCGGCATCTAATGGGATTTTTAAACCCGGACACCGGAAGATGTTTTGTCAACGATCTAGACTGTCGTAGGCAGGCTGCTGAAATACAAAAGTTTACCGGCTACCTGCCTGGGGAAATCGCTTTTTTTGACTGGATGAATGGTTTCGAATTTCTGAAGCTAATGGCGGCTATGCGAGGACTACGCTCCTTAGAAAAACGTGATTACCTAATAGAAATGCTTGAACTGGACTGCTCAGGCAAAATTCGAAAGATGTCGAAAGGTATGAAACAGAAGTTGGGAATCGTGTCTGCCATGATGCACGATCCAAACGTGCTGATCTTGGATGAACCTACCAGTGGACTTGACCCTCTCATGCAGAAACGTTTCTTCTCTTTGATCCAGGCTGAAAAAGAAAATGGCAAGACAATATTAATGTCTTCACATAGCTTCGACGAAGTAGAGCGCACTTGTGACCGGATTGGCATCATCCGATACGGACGGCTGGTGGCTGTAGAAGATATCACCACATTGCTGGCCGCCCAACGGAAAACTTATACAGTTACATTTGCAGATCATGAGATCGCTGCAGACTTCGTTCGCAGAGGTTTTGAGATAGTCTCTAGAAATGATAACGTGGTGGAGGTGGCTATCCAGGCTAACCTGACCGAATTTCTGGCTACCTTGCCTCAATATCAGGTAACCAGCCTGGATACAGCAAAGCTGGGGCTTGAAGAGGTTTTCATGCAATACTACGGTAAGGATGGTTCCAATGATTAGTTTTCCATTATTACGCACAACCATCAAATCCAACCTGGTAATCTGGTTGATTTTTGCGGCTATTTTAGCCATGTACTTATCCATTATCCTGAGTATGTTTGACCCAGGCATGAGAGACAGCATGGATGCTTTGGTTGAATCCTTGCCGCCGCAATTGGTTGAAGCGTTAAATTTTAAAACTGCAGACCCATCCCTGCTTGGTTTCGTTGCAGGTTATTTTTATGGTTTCTTGATTTTATTATTCCCCATGATCTATTCGGTGATCATGGCAGATCGGATGATTGCCAGGTTTGTGGACAGCGGTTCTATGGCATTTTTATTATCAACACCCAATACACGCGTAAAGATCGCTTTTACACAGGCTGTATTTCTAATAGGCAGTTTGGTGCTGCTGATTGCCTTCGTCATGCTGATTGGTATCGGAGTCAGCTTTAGTTTGTTTCCAGGTGAACTTGATGTTAATCGATTCATTGTTTTGAATATGGGTGCAGCGTTGCTCTATTTCGCGCTTGGCAGCCTCGGTTTCTTTGCGTCTTGTCTGTTCAACGAAAGCAAATACTCGCTGGCTTTGGGGGGCGGCGTCCCGGTAGCTTTTTTACTTGTTCAAATGCTCTCCGGTGTAGGCGAGGAATTATCTGGTCTCCAAAATTTCTCGCTTTTGGCATTATTCAACCCCTCTGAGATAGTTGTTGGCGGCAGCAGCGTTTTGCCATCATTAGCTGCTCTAATTCTCATTGGTCTGGTTTTGTACTCTGCAGGAATAATTGTGTTTTCAAAGAAGGACTTACCCATATAGTAAAGCTATCGCCTCGATTACATAGGGGTAGACCAGCAATTATTCCCTGAATGCGGGTTAAAAAGTGGTTTATTATAGGCCAGCCATATATGCCAAACCGACAGTACCAGGTCCGGCGTGGGTGCCAACAACTGGACTTACTTCAGAATAGACAGTTTCTTGTATAGTAAGATTTTTACTTGCTTCATTCATTAACCACTGAGCATCCTCAGGTGAGTTGGCGTGCAATGCTGCCAAACGAATTGGGTTACGGTCACCTATTCGTTCAGCAATCAGTTCTACTACCCGAGCAAGGGATTTCCTGCGAGTACGCACACGCTCAAGTGGTTCAACCCGGCCGTCGCGCAGCTCCAGTATTGGTTTGATGTTGAGGGCGGTCCCTAAAAAGCGGGTTCCACCCCCAATACGACCACCACGATGTAAGAATTCAAGCGTATCCACTGCGAAGATCACGCCAGTGTGGTTTCTGGCTTTTTCTGCCAATGCTAAACATTCTTCTAGCGTGGCGCCATCAACAACTGCTTTTGCAACGGTAAGCACCTGGAAACCTAACGCCATCGCAGTTGAATATGAATCAATGATCTCAATCGCTGCCTTGGGAAACATTTCCTTTGCCTGGTTGGCTGACTCGATCGTTCCTGACAATTTTGATGAAATCAAGATATTCAAGATCTGATAATCCTTGGGGATTAATTCATCAAAGAGGTTTTTAAAGCTGCCGATAGTTACCTGGGAAGTGGTAGGGGTTGATGTGCTTTGACTCAATTTAGTGTAGAACTCTTCCGGTTGAATATCAATCCCATCCCGGTAATTTTCTTCTCCCCAAATAAGGATTTATGGAAGCACCCATATTGGATATTGTTCCAACAGGTCTTTAGGGATATATGCAGTGCTGTCTGTGACAATTGCGATCTTTGACATTATTTTTCTCTCACTTGTTCCCGGTTAATGCGGATTGAATTTCAAAAGACTGGTCTTTTATCCGTTAAGTTCATAACCCTGCAAGATGAAGATAGTTGCGTGATTAAGGGCTGTTTGGCAGGTATTGAGGCTTGGGATCACTACCAGCTTACCTTTAAAGGATTACAACTTTTCATCCATGCTCTTTGTACCTTCTTCTTTTCACCTTCCCTTGACCGATCAGACCTATCAGGCTAAAATCCTTGTTTGCCAATGCCACCTGATAAGTATTTAGGATCGATTTGGACGATTACAGCAGCCAGGTGGACACGGGGTTATTGGCTAGAAAATTGGAGCCCTGGATAAATAGAGTTTAACTGACCGTTTGGTATAGATAAATGTTCGAGAACCTGACTGATCGATTAAATGAAGTTTTTAAGCAGCTGCGTCGCCATGGCAAGCTATCCGAAGCAGATGTAGATTTGGCGATGCGCGAAGTGCGGTTGGCTTTATTAGAGGCGGATGTTAACTATGGCGTAGTGAAAGACTTCGTTAACCGAGTGCGCCAACGTTCAGTCGGGCATGAGGTTTCTAAAGCCTTGAATCCTGCTCAGCAGGTGATCAAAATTGTAAATGAGGAACTGATTGCGACTCTGGGTGCACCTGAAAAGCTTCACTTGAGTGGACCTCGACCGCGTGTGTTAATGTTAGTTGGTCTTCAAGGTTCGGGTAAGACAACTGCGGCTGGTAAACTAGCAGGTTTCCTGAGATCACAAGGTGAGCGAGTCATGCTGGTGGCAGCAGACCCATATCGCCCCGCAGCTGTGCAGCAATTGCAGACCTTAGGTGAGCGGTTGAATGTACCAGTCTATACTGAACTTGAGGTTTCCCCACCTGACCTGGCTTTCCAGGCACGGGAACAAGCCATTAAGGGGGGGTTTAGTGTAGTGATCTTGGACACGGCCGGACGTTCTCAGCTGGATCAAGAGTTGATGGATGAGATCCAGGCGATCACCAGTCAGGTGAACCCAGTTGAGGTGCTGCTGGTGGTGGACTCGATGATTGGGCAGGAGTCTGTGAACATCGCCAAAGGTTTCAAAGAGTCTGTCCCGTTGACAGGTTTAATGCTGACCAAGATCGATGGGGATGCGCGCGGAGGTGCGGCGATTTCGATCCGCTCAGTTACTGGTGTGCCGATTAAATTCTTGGGAACTGGCGAAAGTTTAGATGCCTTAGAAGTCTTTGAACCTACAAGGATGGCTTCGCGTATCTTGGGTATGGGCGATGTCCTTGGCTTGATCGAGAGGGCTGAGGCTACTTATGATGAACAAGTCACCCGTAATCAGGCTGAAAAATTGATGAGTGGCGAATTTAGCCTGCAGGATTTCGCTGATCAGCTTCGTCAGGTCCGCAAGATGGGACCCATTGGGCAGTTGATGGAAATGCTACCAGGAGGTATGGGACAGGTTGCTCGCAACATTGCCCCCCAGGAAGCTGAGAGACAGATGAAAAAGACCGAAGCGATCATCAGTTCGATGACTCTAGAGGAAAGGCTTAATCCCAAGATTTTAAACAGCAGTCGTCGTAAGCGGATTGCACGAGGATCAGGTACTAATGTCCAGGATATCAACCGCTTAATGAAACAATTTCGGGAAGCACAAACAATGTTTAAAACACTGCGAAAGTCAGGTGGGCGTGGGATTAATAAATTATTTGGCAAATTATGAATCCAGAACCGATTTCTACTGGATTGTTATCATGACGTTCACCAGTGAATAACCGAGTATAATGGACTTTATATCTGCAAAATGATTTGAAAGGTAAACAGATAGTAGTTACTAGTTGATTATGTCTAAGTTCAAGTAAGTCAAAATTTTATGGCTGGACTTGGATAAGTAAATAAATGAGATTTAATATAAAGGAGTGAAGGTTAAATGGTTCGTATTCGTTTACGCCGGGTCGGTGGGAAGAAACAGCCGAGTTATCGTATCGTAGCGGCTGACAAAGAAAGCCCCCGCGATGGACGTTTTTTGGAAATCTTGGGTTTCTACAATCCACGCACTGAGCCCCCTACTATTCAGTTGAATGAAGAACGTATTTATGATTGGATGAGTAAAGGTGCGCAACCCAGCGCTTCTGTGGAAAAAATATTTCACAGCGTTGGGTTAAACGATCGCTATGAACGTTTTTCGGCTGGGGAGGCGATAGAAACATTAATTACAGAAGCCACTAATGCTGAACAAGAGCGTTCAGGCAGCCCGAAAACACGCCGGGATTAATAAACCCTCCAATCGAGCTTAGGAGGTATGCCGTGCAAGATTTGATTGAATTCATTGCTCGTTCTATAGTGGACGATCCGACCCAGGTGCGCGTCAGTCAAGGACGACGGGGGGGCACTGTAGAACTGCAGTTGCAAGTAGCTAAAGAAGATATGGGCAGGGTAATTGGTAGAGGGGGACGGGTAGCTAATGCGATGCGAGCCCTTCTGATGGTAGCAGCAGCTCGTCAAGGAAAACGAGCCTCCTTGGACATCGTCGACCCACGATGAAACCAAACCACACAGATCGGCAGGAGAAAATGATCACAGGCTCGCCTGGCATTGGCGAGCCTGTCTTCTTGGCAGTGGGTTTGCTACGCAGACCACATGGTGTTCATGGTGAGATACTGATGGAAGTATTGACTGATTTTCCAGAAAGACTCGAACCAGGGATTCGTTTGTTTATAAGCCCCGATCATCATCCAGTTCATTTAAAAAGCGTGAGGCAACACTCCAAGGGTTTACTCGTTTCTTTGGTTGAGTATCAAACTCAAGAAATGGCGGGTGAATTGAGGAATCGCTTATTGATGGTACGAGTAGATGATCGGCCTCCATTGCCTGAAGGTGAGTTTTATCATCATCAAATACTTGGGTTAGAGGTCTATGCTCACTCAGGAAAACTCCTTGGAGTTGTCTCTGAGATTCTAGAAACTGGCGCTAATGATGTCTATGTAATCACAAAGGAGTCTCGGCAAGACCTCTTACTGCCAGTAACAGACGAGGTAATATTGGATGTTGACCTGGAGGCAGGCGTTTTACGGGTTAAATTAATTCCAGGACTTATGCCGGATGAAGAATAAGGTGTTGGAGCTGCCTCATTCCTAGAATTTATCACACCTCTCGGGCTGGTTTCTTGACAGCCAGGTTTGTGGTATGGTATTCTGTGTCCGTTCTGCTGACAGTGGGTAACATCGCTTATGCGAGGGTAGTTCTTGATTGATCCCCGGCGGTATTGGGTAGCTTTCACTCTGGTAAAAGGAATTGGTTCGGTCCGATTTCGAGGCTTGCTGGAATATTTTGGGCAGGCAGATATTGCCTGGAATGCATCCACTGAAGCATTACAGCAGGCAGGGCTAAGCAGTAAGATTGTCCAAAATTTAGTAGCTGTGCGGTCGAACATTTCCTTGGATAGCGTATGGCAGCGAATTCAAGACCAGGGCATAACGACACTCACCTGGGAAGATAAAAACTATCCCCGTAGGCTGATGGAAATTGACCAACCTCCCCCGGTTTTGTTTGTTCGAGGGGAGATTAGCGCAGAAGATGCCTGGTCTGTCGCTGTCGTGGGTACCCGTCGGGTTACAGCTTATGGACGCCAAATTGCCGAAGACGTAGCTGCAACCCTAGCTCGTAATGGGGTCACTGTGATCAGTGGGTTGGCTCGCGGTGTAGATGCCATCGCTCATCTGGCTGCTCTCAAAGCTGGTGGACGAACAATAGCTATTATGGGTAGTGGGATCGACCGTATTTATCCACCTGAAAATCGTGAGCTAGCTGAGCGAATTATCTCTAAAGGAGCTCTGGTCAGCGATTACCCACCAGGAACTCCACCAGATGCTTCCAACTTTCCACCACGCAACCGGATTATCTCAGGTTTGTCCATGGCGGTAGTTGTGGTTGAAGCGGGAAACAAAAGTGGAGCCCTGATCACTGCTGCTTTTGCGGCTGATCAAGGGCGCGAGGTTTTTGCTGTCCCTGGGAACATTACTGCGCCACAATCTCAAGGCACCAATCGGCTCATTTATAATGGCGCCAGGCCGCTTCTTGACCCACGAGAAGTGCTGGAAGCCTTAGAGCTGACCATGGTTTCACAACAACAGGAAGCGCGGGTGATCCTGCCATCCGATGCTCTCGAGGCACAACTTTATGCCGCCATTGGTAACGAGCCGCTGCATGTTGATGAAATCCGCGCCCAGACAGAATTACCCATCGAACAGGTAACTTCAACATTGGCTTTGATGGAACTTAAGGGGATGGTTCGACAAGTTGGTGGTATGCAATATATTGCAATTCGCGAAGTTAAGAATGAATATCGAGCGGATGAGGTCGGTGAAGATGAGATCTAAAGAAGAAAATTTCTACGCAGTGATAATGGCAGGGGGTGGTGGTACCAGATTGTGGCCACTCTCTCGTAAAGAAAGACCTAAACAGATGCTGCGGCTTATTGACGAGCGCAGCTTATTTCAGACTTCTGTTGAACGCCTTAAAGGGCTTTTTCCTGCAGAAAGAATTCTTGTAGTGACAGTAGCTGATCAAGCGAAAGAATTTCAAAAACAGTATCCTCATATTCCGGAGCAGAATTATATCTTGGAGCCGAGTCCGCGTGGCACAGCTTCTGTTGTGGGATTAGCTGCGGTAGCGCTTAAATCCAGAGATCCTCAAGCTGTGATGGCTGTCCTGACAAGTGATCATTATATCGGCAATGAAGGTCGTTTCAAATCTCTGCTGCGGTTCGCGTTCGATGTCGCCTCAGCTGGACACCTGGTTACCCTGGGGATTGCACCAACTTTCCCATCCACAGGCTATGGTTATATCCAGAGCGGCAGTCGAGTGGAGGTTTCCAGCGGTTATGAAGATCAACCGGATCAGAGCCAATTTCAGGGGCTAAATGCCTTCCGAGTATTAAGGTTCATCGAAAAACCAGATGAAGATAACGCCAAACAGATGATAGAATCGGGCGACTATGCCTGGAATTCTGGGATGTTTGTGTGGCAGGTTGAAAAAATCATGAGTGAATTTCAGCGTCAAATGCCTGACTTGGCTTCTGTCCTGGAAGAAATTGGTCAGGCATGGGATACTGATGACCAAAGGGAGGTGCTCGACCGATTATGGCCGGGGATCAAACCACAAACCATCGATTATGGCATTATGGAGGGCGCGCTGGATGTGACTGTTATCCCAGCGGATGGATTGGAATGGAATGATGTGGGCAGCTGGGATTCATTTTTCGATGTGCTGCCCCCCGACGAGAATGGAAATATCCTCATGGGTGAAAACCATATTGGACTCGATACCCAAGGATCGTTGATTTTTAGCGAAAGTGAAGATCGTTTAATCGTGACGATTGGGGTAGAAGATCTCGTCGTCGTGGATGGCCAAGATGTTTTGCTCGTGTGCCGCAAAGATCAGGCTCAACGGGTACGTCAAGTGGTTGATATATTAAAAGAGCGAAATAGAGAGTACTTATAAAAGAGGTGTTTGAAATTGGAAGCATATTGTGTTAGATGTAAAGCGAAGCGCGCAATCAAGAACCAACGAGCTGAATTTACCGCCACGGGTACACCGGGAACGCGCGGCATTTGTGAGGTTTGTGGGAATACAGTATTCCGGATGGGTCGTACCGCAGCGCATGAAGGTTTGACGCCACCAAAACCGGAAGGTAAAAGAAACTCATCCCGCAAACGCAAAGGTAATCTGGTCATCGTGGAATCGCCGGCTAAAGCGAAAACAGTCGGTCGCTTTCTTGGTAAAGGATACACGGTGAGGGCTTCTGTTGGACACGTACGCGACTTGTTGAAATCACAACTATCAGTGGATGTTGAAAATGATTTCTCCCCCAAATACCGAGTTCCGAATGATAAGAGACCCGTGGTAAAAGAAATAAAATCCTTGGCACAAAAAGCTGAAAAAGTTTTTTTGGCTACTGATCCGGATCGAGAAGGCGAAGCTATTGCCTGGCACTTACGTGAATCAACTGAGATGGAACCAGAAAATACTCGCAGAGTTGTCTTTCACGAACTAACAGAGAAAGCGATCGCGCAAGCTTTTTCTCACCCGCGCGATATTAATATGGACCTCGTGGATGCGCAGCAGGCTCGGCGTGTGCTGGATCGTTTGGTTGGATATAACCTTAGCCCCCTTTTGTGGAATAAAGTGCGCAGCCGTCTCTCTGCAGGTAGGGTTCAATCAGTAGCATTACGCTTGATAGTAGAACGTGAGCGCGAGATCGATGATTTTGTGGCACAGGAATACTGGACGATAGCGGCTGAATTTCAACCAGAAGGGATGAAGGACTCGTATATTGCAAAGCTGGTTCGAATAGATGGAAACGAAGCGGTGCTTAATGGTGAGAGTGATGTGCAGCCGATCATTTCAGATATGGAGAAGGGGAAATATGCTGCCAGCAAGGTAAAGGTCGGTGAACGGCGGCGTAATCCCCTGCCACCATTCACAACAAGCACCTTGCAGCAAGAAGCCTCACGCCGTTTGGGGTTTACCGCTCGACGAACTATGGCTCTAGCACAACAGCTTTACGAAGGCATTGATGTGGGTAATGGTGGTGCGGTTGGATTAATAACCTACATGCGCACAGACTCGATGAATGTTTCAGAACAAGCTCAAAGTGAAGCCAGGCAGTTGATCCAGAATCTCTATGGAGAGAAGTTTCTGCCTCCAGAACCACCCAAGTACCGCACCAAGTCCCGTGGCGCTCAAGAAGCTCATGAGGCGATACGCCCGACTTCAGTCATGCGGCAACCAACCAAGATCAAGGATTACCTCAACCGTGATCAATACCGGTTGTATCTATTAGTCTGGCAGCGGTTTGTCGCTTCGCAGATGGCAGCAGCAATATATGACACTTTGACGGTGGAAATATTTGGGACTGCTCCTGAACATAAATACTTGCTGCGAGCATCCGGTTCTACCATTCGTTTTCAAGGTTTCCTGGTGGTTTACGAAGAATCCAAGGATGAGGATAAACCTGAGGAAGAGGATACCCGCATTCCATCAGGTATTAAAGAGGGACAACCCCAAAATTTATTGAATCTTCTTCCAGAACAGCATTTTACACAACCACCACCGCGTTATACAGAAGCGTCCCTCGTTCGTGCCTTAGAGGAAAATGGAATTGGAAGACCTTCCACCTACGCTCCAATTTTAAACACGCTGCAACAGCGAGGTTATGTTTTCCGGGAAAACAAACGCCTGTTTCCTACTGAGACAGGAATTACTGTAAATGACCTGCTTGTTGAGCACTTTCCCGACATTGTCGATGTCAGTTTTACTGCTCGAATGGAAGAGGATTTGGATAGGATTGCAGATGGGAACCAACCTTGGGTAGAGATAATCCGCCAATTCTACGGGCCGTTTTCCCTGGAAGTCGAGCGCGCGCATGAGGAGATGCCCGAAGTAAAGGTGGATCTAGAACAAATTGGTAGGGAATGCCCCAGGTGCGGACATGACCTGGTTATCCGTTGGGGGCGATTTGGAAAGTTCATTAGCTGTAGCAATTTCCCCACTTGCCGATATACAGAACCCTGGTTGGAAAAGATCGGGGTCGCCTGTCCTAAGGATGGTGGCGAGATAGTAGAACGCAAGACCAGAAAAGGCCGCACCTTTTATGGGTGCACGAACTACCCTGATTGTGATTTTACCTCCTGGAAGAAACCCTTGCCGATCCCTTGCCCTGAATGCAAAGGTCTGCTGGTTGCAGCAAACAAGAATTCAGCCCAATGCCTGACATGTGAGCGGCAATTTCCCTTAGATCAATTAAATGAGGAAGAAATCAATCATAAAGCTGCCCATCAGGCATGATTCTTGCACCTTAGTATCCTGAATAGTGTTTTAACCATTCAATTAGGAAGGCGCGCGCGAGATTGTTGCATTATTTTTGGGTCTGGTCTACAATATAGATTGATCATCACTTTCTCTTTGAACTTCCCCTCTGAATCGGGGGGAATATGTCCATGACACCAATATAAGTTAATCCCGCGCTATCATAATGGGAGTAGCAAAATGGATGCAATGCGAGAGCAGTTTAACAAGCCAGCAGTAATTGGGTTGGTTGGTTTTGTAGTAGGTGTCTTTATTGGTTTAGTCGTATTGGGTTGGTGGCTTTGGCCCGTAAAGTGGGTAGATGCTGGTCCAGAACACCTGCGAGCCGAGTTCAAAGAAATCTATCTGCGCATGGCAATTGATTCCTACACTGTGAATCCAGATCCAGCATTTGCCTGGCAGCGTATGAATGAGATCGAGCCGGATTTGGACTTAGTCTTAGCCAATATTATAGATAATCCACAATCCCAAAATCCAGAGGCGGTTCAGGCATTT
>JACUUU010000404.1 GCA_014859065.1 Anaerolineales bacterium | reverse complement strand
ACGCTCTTTGTGAAGCAATCTCCACCATCGGTTTCGATTGCACCAGTTCTAATAACCCAAGTTTCTTAAGATGATGCCTGGTAAATTTCAGAGATACTATTAGCAGTTGAGCGTGTTTGTTCCTTATCAGGTTGATCTTGGATAAAATAAAAAGGAACCACAGACAGACTTACACGCTGTACTCTTGTTTTCAAATACAAGCAAAGCACAGCTGCTCTCAAGGAGAGTGGACATGAAGGTTTTAATCGCCGCAGATATGGAAGGGATCACAGGGGTGGTGGATTGGAAACAAGTCGATTCGACTCATGCTGAATACCAGCGCTTTCGCCGGCTGATGACACAGGAGGTGAATGCGGCCGCTGCTGGCGCTGTGGAAGCGGGCGTGGATGAGATCATCGTTGCCGACGGTCATGGGGATGCAAACAACATCTTGATCGAAGAGCTGCACCCGCGAGCGCGTCTCAACAGCGGGACACCATCACCGTTAGCGATGGTGCAGGGGGTTGACAGCGGGGTAGTGGCTGCTTTTTTCATTGGTTACCATGCCCATATGGGTGCTGGGAAGGCAGTCCTGGCGCACACCTGGTCGAGCCGGCTGGTTTCCAATGTGTGGCTCAACGGTAAGATTGTGGGTGAAATTGGTTTGAATGCCGCGGTTTGCGCCAGCTTTGGTTTGCCAGTTCTGCTACTGACGGGAGATCAGGCTGCCTGTCAGGAAGCGCTAGAGTGGGTGCCCGGCATCGAAGTGGTTGAAGTGAAAAAAGCTGCCAGCCGCAGCGCAGCTGAATGTTTACCCCCAACGGTAACGCACCCCCTAATCCAGCACGCTGCCGCGCGAGCCATTAAGAGGTTCCATGGGCATCCCAACGATTTGCTCAAAGTCGACCTGCCGGTGAAGGTCACGATCGAATTCCTCAATCCGGGGATGGCTGACCGCGCAGCGCTCCTGCCGATTATTAGCAGGATCGATGGCAGAAAGGTAGAGCTATCAGCAGAAGATATGCCTTCAGCCTATCGTTTGGCGCGCTCTGCCATTTCTCTGGCGAGAGATTAACTCTTAGGACCTTGATTTGCTTAAGTCTAACAGGTTATAAAGAAATTTCTGCTTCATTATTCCTGCCTGATTGAGATCAGGTTGGACAATTTTGGTCTCTGAGATGGTGGGGTTAAGCTGATCTATCGCTTTTTCAAGCAGTTATCTTGAAGTTTACAGGTCGTCTGTGTTTGAATGATATTGTTTATCCTGACAGCTACCCCAGGGATGTAAATGGTGACAAACCTCATGTCTGATAGAGAACAAACCTTCAGTAACAACCAACTGAAAGGCCAGATGAACATTCGTGGGCGTTGGAAAATTTCACAGGGGGCACGCCATGGTTTGACGATGTAGCGATCATGGCTTTACGCCGGGTATGATGTGGGATGCTCTATTTTTTCCCTCAGATCAAAGCCCTTGACTGCCTATTTCTATTTGGTATAAAATCACACTACACTCAAATTATCCTTGTTATTCCAGCTAAGACTGATAGGAGGGAAAGGTTGATGGCTCAAGATTCATACGAAATTGATTTGATTCCAACTTCGGAAGGCGATCTGACGATCACTTTCCTGGGGCATGGCAGCCTGCTTTTTACCTATAATAACAAGACCTTCTACATCGATCCGTACAGCAAAGTAGCCGACTACGCCAAACTTCCGAAGGCGGACGTAATCTTGCTCACTCATGAACACCGCGACCACCTTGATCGGCAGGCAATTGAGGCGGTAAAGACTGATGACACCATGGTGGTTATGTCGCCTTCTTGCGCCAACCAGATCTCAGGAGAATACGTTCTACGCAACGGAGATACAGCTATGGTTTTAGGAAATCGGGTCGAAGCGGTTGCGGCTTATAACATGGTCCACAAGCGCGAGAATGGGCAACCCTTTCATCCCAAGGGGGCAGGCAATGGATATATCCTGACCTTTGGGGATGTGCGCGTCTATGTCGCTGGCGACACCGAAAACATACCCGAGATGGAGGGGCTGGAAAAGATCGAGGTAGCTTTTCTGCCGATGAACTTGCCCTATACGATGACGCCGCAGATGGTGGCAGAGGCGGCGCGTACCTTCCGCCCACGTATTTTATACCCCTACCACTTTGGGGCAACCGATACTGCTAAGCTTACTCACCTGCTTGCTGGCGAGCAGGATATCGAGGTGAGAATTCGCAAAATGGCTTGAATGTTAGTCGATTGGAATATAGTGGGTTTCACAGCCGGCAGTCAGCAGCCGCTGCCTGTGACTTAGGCCGCGACCGTAAAAACGTCCTCATATTTCAGGGTAGGCAAGCGGTGTAGTGATGTCGTTATCATCAGGGGTTTATACATAAAATACAAGTAAATATGGAGGTGATCTGTGGAATATTCAGAATTAATCAGGAAACGTTACAGCGTGCGCGCTTACAAGCCAGACGCGGTTGAGGACGAGAAACTGCAGCAGGTATTGGAAGCCGCTCGGTTGGCACCGACCGCAGCCAACCGTCAGCCCTTCCAGATCCTCGTTGTCCACACCGAAGGGCGGCGTGAGGAATTGGGACGCATTTATCGCAAGGATTGGTTCATCCAGGCACCTTTGCTGCTGTGCGCCTGCGGGGTGCCCCGCATGGGGTGGGTGCGGGAAGACAGACGGCGCTACCTGGATGTGGATGTCGCTATCGTGATGGACCACCTGAT
>JACUUU010000050.1 GCA_014859065.1 Anaerolineales bacterium | reverse complement strand
TCTCCCAAGCTGGTTCATGAGAGATGAGCAGACTAGCCAGCCAAGCTAGCCAGTCGCGGAAGGATGGAATCATGACCGAGACACATCACGTGAATTCCCGCTACTCCCGGCAGGGCTTTGACTTGCTGGATCAGCTCCAAAGCAATTTCGATCCCGGTCTGTTCTGGAGAGAGGCTTCGCTCCAGCCTTTCGATCAGGTTTGGAGGCACGAACACTCCAGGAATACGCTCGTTCAAGAAGCGGGCAGTCTTTACCGAGTGTAGCGGCCCGATCCCGACCAGGATGTGCACTTTAGTCAACAAACTGCGCTGGTCCAGCGCCTGCAGCCAGCGCTGGAAGGTCGTAACGTCGTAGACCAGTTGGGTCTGGATGAACTGGGCACCGGCATTGACCTTCTTTTCGATCCGCAGCGCCTCGTGGGCCGGGTCGGGATCATTCGGGGAACCGGCCGCCCCGAGGAAATAGCGAGGCGCTTCGCTCACAAACCGCCCGTCTAGAAATCGCCTCTCGTCCCTTAAGCGCCGCAAGATCCACAGCATCTGGGTAGCGTCGAGGTCGAAGGGAAGTCCACTCGCAGGTCCGCGGCTGGCCATCGGTGGGTCCCCAGTGAGGCACAGCACGTTATGAATCCCCAGTATAGATGCCCCCAGCGCCTCGGACTGCAAAAAGTAGCGGTTATAGTCGCGACCCGTGAGCTGTAGAACTGATTCAATGCCATTCTGCGCCAGCAGGAGGCAACAGGCCAGGCTGGACATACGCGGGGTAGCCATCGGGTTCTCGGTCACGTTAGCCGCATGAATACGGCCGCGCAGCTGGTGGGCCAATTCTTGAACGTGATCTGCACCTGCTCCGGCAGGAGGATGGACTTCAGCGGTTACGACGAACTCGCCGCGCTTCAAAGATGCCTGCAGGCGAGAAACCGGTTTGAATGAAGCAGGCGGGTGATAGTGGTCGTCCCCCTGCCACCAGTCTGGCTGACGGAGATCTCGAAATAATCGCTGGAATTCTTCTCGCCTATGTCTCCCGCGCAAAACTCCCATTAGCGATAGGAGACCGCGTTCTCTGGCTTTGGAAAGGACGGTGCCCCAGGTTTCGTGGCCCACGCGCTCCCCATCGAGAGGCGCCTGTATTTCCATGAGCCGGTCCATACGGTTAAGCCGCTCGGCTTGCTTGTAGATGAGGTGCCAGATACAGGGGCGGCTGGGTTCGACACAACAGCGATTGTCTACTCCACTCCCGCATGGTCCGTTGCGCAACCCTTTAGGACACAGCATGGGGCAGATGAACGCGGTCTCCTGCAGCAAGCAATTGCCGCACATGCTGCATTGGAATAAGAAACCCTTGATCTGCTTCTCCAGGGCAATTACCAGGCGTTCCCTCTTTATGGCAGGCCGGATGGGCAAATAGGGTGAACGGAAGCGACGGACGCGATTTTTCTTCATCTTCTAACTCAACACACTTCCTCAATCGAACATCTGCCGCCATCAGTGAGGTGGGGTTCGATAGAAATCCGCGTTCCAGCTACGCAAGAGGCGCTTCCCGTAGCGCTCCACACCCTCCCCAGCCTTGTCTTCACTGTAGAACGGGCAGCGGGACTCAAGTTCTTCTGGCAATCTGTGCATGGTTAACAAGGTTGAATGACGATTCATCCTACATCTCGTTTTGCATTGGCCAATTGAATTGTATGGAGCTGAGACAAGTTGGCTGGCCAACATCATGGTCTGTATGGATTCTGGCTAACTTCGACCGTGGAAGAAGTTGAAAATCGGTACGAACAGCACAGCCGTCAGGAATCCACCTATGAAACTACCCACCAGACCAATGAAGAAGGCTCTCCAACTGATAAATGTGAAACCGGGAAGGAGCAACTCCCAGGCTTTCTGCATCACCCACCAGTTTGGAAACAACAAACCAGCCAGTACGTCGAGCGTAAAGACGACCGCAGTAAAGACAGCCAGTGTCCAAGCCAGCGGCCAAAATGAAAGCGTTTTCATGGGAAACATTCCTTTCATAAGAAATCTTCTTAATATTTTCCTAGGCTTTCTGATGACTTTCAATTTCACTGTGAAAAGCAATTTATGTTTTCTATCAATATATCTGAATATTGATGCTGACAAAAGCGTAAATAGGCTCGCCAAACCATAGGTAATATACCTTGTTGACCTATAAGCCTTTTTGCCCGTTGTATTGAGTTAGGATATTTCTATGTCTGGACACCTATCATATGCTGCAGTGGTTATATATCTCTACTTCTTTTGTGAATAGCCTTTCCTTATCAAGCACCAGCTTAGGCCTATACCCAGAACAGAGACCGATGTCCAAAATATTGGTAAAAGAGAGTTAGGTGTTTGGAGATAAACTTTGTGATATACGGCGCGATCCTGAACAACGACATAGGATTCCGACAAAAGCTCCCATACAGCTTCATGAGCGATGAGCAGACCTGCCGCCTGGCATTTCCTGGGCTGAAACCGAGCCAACAGAAACTACAGTCAATACCAAGACTAAAAGCAACGAGATTAACATTCTACGAAACATCAGTAACCTCCTTCAAGATTGACTTTTCAGTACCGCCGGTGCCAATCCGGCGATATGTCTACCAATTTTTCCAGCGAATCCGTCCACTTCTTCCACCACGGCTGACCAAATTCGCCAGCCATTTCATAGAGGCGACGCACGCGATCTCGGCCTACCGTATCGAGCCAGGCGCGCCGTTCAGACCTGACGGGCATTCGCACGGCCTCCTCCCAGATGGCGCGGCCGCCCAGGAACCCCGACGCTCCGGCCTGGCAGGCAATTTTCACCTGCCGGGCGAACTCGTCGAAGGAAACGCCGGCGCTCAATAAAATCCACGGCGCCTCCGAGGCTTCGTCGAGATGTTGACATGCCGCCAGCAGCCTGCCCTCATCTCGCTCATAGCGCAGGTCGGCGGGAAATTCGGCTTTTAGCACGTCCACGCCGAGCAGCGTCAGGTCACGGGCCGAACCGACCACCAGGTCCGTCTTATGGGTAGCAAAGCTGGCCGCATCCTGTTCGTTTTCAGAGATAGCATAGGTGATAGGCTCAATCAAGAATGGGATATCCCAATCCAGACACTGGGCGCTGATCAGGCGCGTAACTTCCCGCTGACCGGCAGCGTTCTCGGCCAGGTCGGGCCTATAATAGAGCAGGATCTTCACCGCCGATGCGCCCATGCGCTTGATCTTCTCAACGCTCCATTCTGGCAGCAGTGTCGTCACCCGGCCTTGGGAGTCACTCTCATAGCCGGTCTCCTCCAGGCTAACCAGCAGGCCGACATTGCCCGGCAGGTCGCCGCCGGCTATGGCCTTCGCGGCCCCATAGATCGGATCGAGCAGGACGGCTGTCGCCTCAGGAGCCAGGAGTTCGGTGAGATCGCGCTTGTACTCCACAAGCACGTCGTAGGAAACCTGTTCGGGTGCTTTCCTGTTGATCATCCTCTGCATCGAACCACGATGATCCATGGCGCACATGGCGAGGATACCCTTGTCATCCGCCATCTGTTGCAGCCCACGCAGTTTCCCTATGGTGAGATTCTTAGACATATAAGCGACCTTTCTTCAGAACAACGGAGTCCGATGATATCTGTCAGAGGTTCAAACCTCCCGGCCAGTTTCACCTCCGAATCAAGCTACACAGGTTCTTCGTGGCCTTTATAACCCTCGCTCAGGAACTCGGCACGGGTCGCTCGCACCGCTTCGATAGCTGGGTGCTCTACCTCAGGACCGGCCAAGTGTTCAATGGGTTGGGTCGTTTTGGGTAGGAAGGATTTGGTTATACCCAAGGAGAGGTTGGTCTTTTGGATGGATTTGCCGCCATCGGTTTCGATGCCCGTCAAGGCACGGATGCAATCGATGGTTTCAGGGATGACGATGGCTTCATTGGCCACCTGGTAGGTAAGGTAGACCTCACACTCGTCGACTGCCAGAGCATCCTCCCAGACAGCGACTTCCCACAAGTCCGCCCGCGGGCGATCTAGGTCGCGCATCAGTTCATAGACGGCGTTGAGTGCTACCAACCCATCGCTGGCCCGCACGAAAGCGATGCGCGGCGCATCCCAGAGGGCATCTCGCAGTTTATCCAAACTGACTGGTCGCGTTGTCTCCACCATGGCAAAATGGATGTGGGCGAGATTGAAAGGGCCGGCGCCAGCCAGGGTGGTGATATCCAGATCCTGAATGACCTTTTGAGCATCAGGTCCCTGGTGGCTGGGGACTTTTGTCTCAGGAATGACCGTATTGATCATGCCGTCTTTGTGCGACTCCCAGGGGTCGGTGCCACGTCGCAAAATTACCGATCGGGCGCGTTTGATCCAACCATGGTGGTGCAAGGCATGCATTACCCGGCACAGGGCTGTGGTGTTGCAGGAGACCACGCGGGCAAACTGGCGGTTGAGGGCGCCTTCGTAATTGACCTGGGCGACGAACGAATATCCGGTCAGGTCGTGTTTCTCGCCTCCCTGCCAGATGGCCTTGACCCCGGCCCGCTCGTATACTTCTTTGTTCTCGGCGGCAATGCCCTTCGGGGTGCAGTCTACGACGACGTCCACCTGCTGCAGCAAGTCATCGAGCGTACCGGCTACAGGGATATCTGCTGCTTCCATCTCGGGGCGTTTCTCAGGCAGCGAAGCGAAGACCGGGTAACTCCGTTCAACTGCCACCCGAATACGATAGTCGTAGGTGATATCAGCCACGCCATCCAGTTCCATATCATCCTGTAGAACAACAGCATCGGCAACTCGTTTGCCGATTACACCATAACCGTTGATGGCTACCTGAATTCTCTGTTCACGCATTTTTACATTCCTTTCAGATCGAATATCTGCATAAATATGGAGATATCATATCCGATTTTTTGGAGCCTTACAAGCGCAATTTTGCCTATATCAAATCGCTTAAGCCGGTACAGCAGGGATCAGGTAACATAGGGCAGCCTAAAATTGGCACCTATCATCACGGTCAGTTTATTTCAATGACCGCCTTAAGATCATCGTAACAAGATTACGCTACCCTTGAAGAAGCCCTCGGCCGCTAAGGATGCTAGCGGCCAAAGGAGATGAGAGTACATGGTCTTCACTACCTAACCTAGCGTGGTCTCCTGGCGAGTTCATCCTGCTAGATTTCACCGGAAGTTTGACCGGCTAAAATTCAAAAGAGAGGATTTGAGGCCAGTGCCTAGGCGTCTTTCGATAAGAAGCAGAAATTGGATAGGACGCTCCTTTCCAGCCGTTCTTCACATGGCTTTGCTCGGTTAACCACATTTCCCAATCTATCTGATTATGCAAAGAAGCACAAGCGAAAAACAGCGCATTCGCATGCAGGCGCTTTGGCTTACGGAAGACTGCACATCTACCGCATCGGTCTTGTGGGTTTGCATACTGAACAAATTATCGCGCAAGCCAGGCGCCACCTATGGGATCTCCCTGATCTCCTCGACTTCTGCTCGGTATTCATGCATCCCATCGCTGCCCGCTCTCCTAACCGCATCCACCAATTCGGAGACTGCTACCAGGTCGGGATTGAAAACCACTCTGGCATGGCTTCTCAAGTGGTCCACGTAAACGTCTAACACTCCTGTCAAGAGAATCAAACGGTTGCGAACGCGGGTGGCACAGTTCGAGCATCCTACTCCCCAAAGATTCAGTGTAACCACATTTGCATTCCGCTGCTCATCAACCGATGGCACTTTTTGGATCGCATCAACGTGACATTTACCGCTCATAACGTCTCCTTTCTTGCCCTGAAAACGGGAGCTGAAACATTGGACAGAACCATATATAGTGGAAAACCAGGGCAGCCATCGGGACTATCGCTTGCGTTTAAAACGCCAGCCGACCAGGGCAAGCAGCAATCCGCCTGCCAGGCTCAGGCCTGTAATGGTCAAGGCCGCATCGAACCAGAATTTCTCCGGGAACAGGCGGATCAGAGTGTCGGAGGTGTTGAACGTCCAGGTACCGGGCGCGAAGAAAACCTGGTGAAAGGCGACGAACCAGGCCTGCCAGGCGAGGGCAACCAGCGCGCCAACGACTGAGATCAACCCCACTGCCAAGAGGCCGCCTGCCCTGAAGGCAGCGAACAAGACCGGGCGGCTCTCCGCCTGCCACACCAACGCCAGAACTGCCAGCAGGGAAAGTACTAGGGCGGAGCGCCAGACCCACATGGCTATTTGATAGACGCTTTGCACGTCCTGCATATGATTGAGCTCACGTGCATTATAAAGTGGTTGTTCTCCCAACTGCTGGCCTGCCAGTACCTCGACCGGCTGGTTCTCACGAACGTAGCGGAAATTAGTACTTGCATTTTCGAGACGTTGGGATTGGTCGAAGCCGAAAGGATCTACCGGGAAGCTGGTCTTACCATACTCAAAGGCCAGGTACCGGTCTGTCACTAATAAGCGGACAGAACCTAGCACCAGAAAAACCGGTATCAGCAAAACGATGATGACTTGGAAAAACCGGGCAAGCAGAACACTCATGTGGTGAAGTGTAACTTAGTGCTTGGGTGGAAGGAAGCGTAAATTTGCCTATCTCATCCCCAGCGATTTAGCTTATCTTCAACCAATATATATACATCCTCTGAGGCAACCCAAGAAATCGGTGGAGAAAGAACAGCTTAACCCTTGACAATCCAATGGCTGAAAGGTTTAGAACGTATTTTTATGAAGCAGGTTCTGTAGAAATTCGAGAACTGATTGAGCTAACAGCTGTTCCGGTGGCACAGATGGCTGATGAAATCTATGGTCGCATTCAGAAATTGGCACACACAGAGTGAGAATTACGCGATCTCTATTCGTAGAGTTAAACATTTTCCGTCGACGCCGTGACGGAGGGTATAATGCGTCTACCATCTGAACAGCCTGGGAGTAGAGACCAATATAGTAAAATAGGAGAATTTTATGGGGTTGGCTTTCAAAGTGATAATCTAGTGGATGCGAAGGTAAATGATGACAATATAAAATTTATGATTTGGATTACCGGTCTGCTCGCTTTTTTATTAAGCACTCAACTTTTCATCAGGATTGTATCTGGTGCTGTCTGGCCGCACATACCTAAAACGCTGGCTGGCTCAATAACAACCTATTTAGCCCTGTTTGGTGTTTCAGGAGCCTTATTGTCCATTATTATATTCATCGTTGAATTAAAGATCATTGGGTTCGATCTGTCTTTTAAGAGACTTCTCTTCAGTATGCCGATGGCCGTCATTCTTTATTTGACCGCCGTTCTACTCTCAACCACGTTCGTCAATCGGGTCACCGCCCCCCCACAATGCTTTTGATCAAGCATATGGGTCTGGTTGGGAGGATCGCATTCCACGAGGTTTACAAGATGGTATGCTGAAAAATGGATGATCCTGGTCGTTGCCGAAAACTCCAGAACCACGCTGGGAACAGGATATCCTTTATGCTATGGTTCCAGGAACAGAGCGCAACCTTTTGGCTGACCTGTGGCTACCACCAAAAGGCGTTGAACCTTCAGGGCTTGCATATTTATATATCCACGGTGGATATTATCAAATCGGTGAAAAAGGTATAGCATTCCCCCCACTATTTACTAATCTTCCATCCTTTCGTCATTTAGCATCTCAAGGGCACGTTGTGATGGATATTGGCTACCGGTTGGTAGATGAAACCGATATATTTGGAATGACGGGTGATGTAAAGCGTGCGATAGCCTGGATGAAGGAAAATGCAGACCGGTACGGAGTCGACCCTGATCGGATTGTGTTGGCAGGTGCCTCCTCCGGCGGAAACTTAGCCCTGCTGGCTGCTTATTCACCAGGCATAGGAGCATTAACTCCTACCGACTTTCAAGGAGTGGACACCTCGGTAAGGGGAGTGGTTTCTTATTATGGAGTCCATGACTTGACAGCATTTTATGCTTTAGGAGGCGACCAGGAACTTTTCCATAAATTGATTGGTGGTAATTTAGAAGATATACCGGAACGATACCGGCTTGCCTCTCCCATAAATCTTGTTGATGAAAATGCTCCTGATACATATTTATTCCAGGGATTGCACGATCAACCGCATTTAGTCGAGGCTGCCAGAAACCTGGCTCACATACTTCAGGAAAAAGGCATACCTGCCGTCCTAGTCGAGCTACCTCAGACGGAGCATGCGTTCGACATGTTGCTTCCCCATATTTCTCCACCTGCGCATTCAGCCCTTTATGATCTGGACCGGTTTTTGGGTTTAATGGTTACTAAACTTTTAAAGAATTGAGGGATGCATGGTGCATATCAACGCTTCGTGAGCCGAGGGAGTCAAACAGGTATAGACCGGTACAATGAAAAAGGAAGGTTTCTCGATGACCGACTTGTGTTGTTGCCCACCCGAAGCAGGCAATTCTGTTTGTGAGTTACCAGCCCAAGATTTTTCTCGCCCAGCTCGCATGAGAAACGTTTGCCCTACCTGTGGCGTTAAGGGAAAACCCGTCCAGGGACAAACGGTCAAATCGCTCCTGGCGGTGAGTCTGCGCCAAGTGCGGCAGGTCGAGTATATGTTTTGTAAGCAGGCCACCTGCACAGTCGTATATTTCTCGCTCGATGGAGAGCAGACATTTAATATTGAGCAAGTTCGTGAACGGGTTTATCAAAAAGAACCGGATAACGGTGAGGCGTTCATTTGTTACTGCTTTCGGTATTCGGTGGGCAAACTTCAAGCTGCCTCGCCGGAGGTGCGTAAAGAGATTGTGGACAATATCAAATCAGGTATTCATTCCGGACAGTGCGCCTGTGACTTGCGCAATCCACAAGGTTCATGTTGCCTGGGAAATGTGTATGGATTGATCAAGAACCTCGAAACTCCAGCTGATAAAACGAATAGGTAAAATATGTGGGCAATCCTGGCCTTAGGCGCGGCGTTATTAACATCTTTCAATCCCATCCTGTATAAACGCATGCTAAAAGACACCGATGTGCTGGTGGTTATCTGGGGAGTGATCCTACTAGCCCTACCGATTCTGGGATTATTCACTTTTACTTTCACACCACAACTTCCCCGATTGGACACCTGGTTCTTTGTAGGAGTGCTTGGTTCTGCCATTTTAAACACCACCGCCCACTTAGCAAATACCAAAGCACTAAAGTTGGCGGATGTCTCGCTGGTCACCCCTTTGCTGACTTTCAATCCGGTATTTACTCTGATCATTTCAGCAATCTTCCTCGCCGAAATCCCAACAGCCTCAGGTGTGGTCGGTGTTGGATTTGTGCTGGTTGGTGCTTATTGGATCAATCACAGCCCGGGTGCAGGCTGGTTGGCACCATTCAAATCCTTAGTTCTCAACCCTGCCCAATCTTTGGTGCTGACAGCAGGAGTTCTTTGGGCAGTCACACCGCTGTTTGAGAAAATCGCAATACTAAATACTGACCCAACCAACCCGCGAATGGTAGCATTTTCGGTGAACTTGGTGTTGGTCATGATGCTCACGCCCACAGTCTTGGCACACGGAAGGACTGCTATTGGCAAATTGCTGCTGCACCGCCGAGAATGGATCATCGCAGGTCTGATCGCTGGTAGCGCACCTGTGTTAGGTTACACCGCTTTCAGTCTGGGTCTAATCGGTTATGTAACCACCTTATTCAAATTTAGTGTTTTGTTGACTGTGCTTTGGGGATTCATCTTTCTTAAAGAAGGCGGAATCAGCCAAAGACTGCCCGGTGCAATTTTGATGCTGATAGGCTCAATTCTGATGGTTACATGATCATTTGGTGATTACCTAATGACCGATGGTGAATACCAAAGCCAAGGATAATTGAACCCTTATTTTTAGTCATCGTCCATTGGAGTGACATCCATACATGATCATAAACTCCTATTGATTCGAGATAATGAATTGGGAATAAAGACCCAATGAGAGAGGTTTAACAACAGCGTACCATACAGATTAACCGACAACCGACACAATCTCTTTGCGACACATTAAATGGAGTAAAAACGTTGATTGACTACTCGAATCCGCGTTGGTCTAATTATGTAAAAAACAAACCATAGCCTATCAATGCGATCAAGGCGGCTATGATTAACAAAACTAGCCAACCGACTGGATTGGACATCATTCCCGCCATCATCGCCATTCCTCCCATGGCCATTCCTCCACCTATAAGTGCCAGCAGGACGATTAGTAAGACAGCACCAACTACGATCAACAAGATTGTCCCAATATCCATTATATCTCCTCACTAACCTGCGAGTTGGACTCAAGATAGCTGGCTCCCCTGGGCTTACCGCGGATCAAGAGGCCTGTTTCTACGACTACCTGCAAATCATCATCAGGTAGAGGCAATGGGTTACCATCCGCATCCGTTGAAGCCACTTCGTTACCTTGAGCATCGACCAGGTGCATCACAAAGCGGTCCAAACTGCGGGGTGCCGGACCGCTGATGTAGGTGCCATCCAGCTGGAACTCGCTTCCGTGGCAAGGGCAGCGGTAGCGCACCGTCTGGTTATCCCAGTTGTACAGGCAACCGAGGTGGGTGCAAACGTTATAAATCGCAACCACGAGATTATCCGAGGTGCGTACCAACCAGAATTTCCCCTTGGGGAAAATGACCGGCGCCTCCCCCGGCGGAGGAAAAACCTCTCTAGCGTTCCCTAGAACAAATTGGCCTCCGAACTCACCTGCACGAAAGCGCGGTAAGGAGAACAGGTAAGTTACCCCTCCCAGGTTCACGACCAGAAAGCCCATGGATATCAACCAGGCAAGGTTGATGAACTCTCGCCTGTTCATCACGGTTCCATTGGCTACAATCAACTCACTCATCCCACACCTCATTTCCATTGATTTGGCAGGTCGATATGAGCGTTTACTCAAGGTGGAGTCTACTCAAATTAGACCAGTTTATGTAACCGCCAAATTGCTCATTTTGTGATACGTTTTTTTGCTTAATCCGCTATTTTTACTTTGTTATCCCTGGTAATCACCTCAAAATTCATCAACAGACATGTTTTATAAGCAACAAAAGCTGCCTCCCATGGAGCAACCCTCTTCTAACCAGAGCACGCATCACGCCATGAAAGCTGTGGTCGATAGAAATCAATGTGTCAGTTCCGGCATTAGGGATTTCATGTGTCGTTCGTGTAAGGTCGAGATCGATACTACCTTTCCAGTCACGTAGTAAATCCTCTGTCCGACGAAAATCTCATCCCTAGATACAATCCGCTGAGTAAATCAACACTGGAGGCGTAAGCTGGTTTTAAGGCACCCCAGTCGCGCAATCAGATTAAGGCGTTGAGTGGCAGGGATGAAGCCGAAACGATCAACGTCTCATTTCTCTGGTATCCGAAAATTCATGCCTGGGCATCTAAGTGCACGGTCAGATCGTGGTCGGCCAAACGTGCGAAGAATTGATTGGGCTCGATGACCTGCTCCGGTTATCAGCTTCGTGGTTTTCCGTACCATTTCATATCACACACTTTATCCCCGGCAGCGAGTGTATGCGATCGTTCATAAGAACCACCCTCGGTCATCACCTGTGCCAGAGCGAAATCCTGCGTGCACCAGGTATTGAGCATAAATTCTTCCTTGCTGTGTGACTTAAAATACTCATAAACCGGGAAGCGGTATACATCCTGCACGAATACGTCAGTCTTTGCTAAGATTTTACAATCGTATCCGGGAGGGTTGAACGGATAGCGAAGGAACATGTTCAACATCTTATTCATTTGCTCTTGGGGATCCTGAGTAGTCAAACGGGCGAAGGCGCGTGGTAAACCAATCCATTGTTCGTAAGCCTTCCACATCAAATCTGAGACCAGCTCAGTGACATAACCCTTTTCCAAACCTACGTCCAATAGGGCGCGATACAACGCGTGTGTCAACACACCTAGTAGAACGTTATGGCGATTGCCCAGGGTCTTGAGTCGTTCAACATGCGTTGTAGGTGCCAATTCGTCGTAGTTGTGCCAGGTATTCTCGAGGACGCGGTCGATGTCGGTCTGATTGAAGCGGCCTTTGTTCAGATCAACCCGATCGAGATATCTGCCCTTGAGAATCCTGTTTGCTGACCATTTGACTATAGGCTTATAGGCAATCTTGATATAGGTGGCTAGGTCAGGGGCATCCGGCACACGTTCTGAGGGAACTTTCGCGCGGACCACCCAGGCTGTCAGAACAGGGACAGCCAAGCCGAGAATGAACCTTGTGGTTTTCATTTTCATTTACCTTCCAGACATGACCTTTTTTGGGCAGTAGGTGCAGCAAGAGAAGCCTGCTGCACCTGTTGCCTTACCTGACGATTAACTTGCCGCGCAGCATGCCCATCTGGCACTGGAACTCGTATTCGCCTGGGATGTCGGGCATAAATTCGACTGGTACTGTCTCGCCTTCCGGAAGGCTGGCGCTCTTCTTGAAATCAGGCAATACCACCATTTCTGAACACGAAGCGGATTCTGTTCTGACAAAATTCAAGCGCACCGGTTTTCCTTTTTCGACCAATATCACATCGGGAGTGTAGCCTCCCTTGACCAGGATCATGGCTTCCTGGTAACCACCACTGGTTAAGGAGGCTTTTACCCCTTCCTTCTTGGCCATCCAGAAGAACCACACTATGAAGATGATGGCCAGGATACCGCCAGTTACTACTAAGATTTGATCTATTGTCATAATTTTCTCTCCAGTTTCATCATAATTTGTGAGGTGCCATAGACGGTCTTGCTAAATCCACCCATGGTACCTCACCGTTCACGTATTAATATCAAGTCTCACACAAGCACCGGTTTCCAACGCTTGAAGCGACTAGCATTACTGATCACCGTTACACTGCTAAAGGACATCGCCAGGGCGGCCATAATAGGTGAAAGCAGGATGCCGAGAAAAGGGTAGAGAACGCCTAAGGCGATCGGCAGTCCGGCTGAGTTATAGATAAAGGCTCCAAACAGATTCTGGTAGACGTTGCGCATGGTTGCCCGACTTAGTTGGATGGCAGTCACAATACCCATCAAACTACCTTTAATCAAGGTAATATCCGATGCTTCGATGGCCACATCAGTGCCTGTGCCAATCGCCATACCGATGTCAGCTTGAGCCAAAGCCGGGGCATCGTTGATACCATCACCCACCATAGCGACTTTCTTACCCTCCAGCTGTAATTTCTGGACATTGTAAGCTTTGTCCTGGGGCAGAACTTCCGCCAAGACCCGCTCGATACCCACCTGGCGGGCAATGGCTTTGGCGGTGCGTTCATTATCCCCGGTGATCATAACCACTTCCAAGCCCATCTTCTTCATCCTGGTGATAGCAGCTTTCGAATCGTTTTTGACGGTGTCGGCAACTGCGATAATCCCCGCCATTTCTCCGTCTATTGCTATGAACATGGGGGTCTTACCTTCATCAGCCAGAGATTTTGATTTCATTTCAAGGTCTCCTAGCGGTATACCTTCTCGTTCCATTAACTTCAAGTTTCCGATCAATACCTGCCTATCCTCTATTTTCGCAGAGACTCCATGACCAGGAATAGCCTCGAAGCTGCCCACATCGCTGAGCTGCAATCCGCGTGCTTGGGCGGCTTCTACAATTGCCAACGCCAATGGGTGCTCGGAGGATTTCTCCACTCCAGCAGCCAGTCGAAGAACTACCGTTTCGTCAAGATTCGCTGCCAGGACTACATCGGTAAGAGCGGGTTTCCCATGTGTGATTGTGCCGGTCTTATCCAGGATGACTGTGTTGAGCTTGGAAGCAGCCTGCAATGCATCCCCGGAGCGGATCAGGATGCCGTTCTGCGCTCCTAATCCCACCCCAGTTGTCAGACTGATAGGTGTAGCCATACCCAAAGCACACGGGCAGGCAATGATTAACGTGGTCACCGCCACAATCAGGGCGTAGGTCAACGCTGGGTAAGGCCCGAACAGATACCAGATAACGAATCCAATGATGGCAAGGATCATCACTGCCGGGGTGAAGTAGGCTGAGACCTTATCTACTATACGCTGAATGGGCACCTTGCTGGATTGAGCGTCTTGGACCAGGGTGATGATGTTTGCAAGGGCTGTGTCTTTTCCAACTTTGGTGGCACGGAATCTGAATGCGCCGGTTTTATTAATCGTGGCACCGATCACTTCTTCACCAACTTTCTTTGAAACCGGGATGGATTCGCCCGTGATCATCGACTCGTCAACCGCTGATTGCCCCTCTATGACTTCCCCGTCCACAGGAATTTTCTCACCCGGTCGCACGATTACGGTATCCCCTACCAACACTTCCTCGACTGGGATATCGATCTCCAAACTGTTTCGCACCACGCGGGCAGTCTTGGCTTGCAAACCGATCAATTTCTTGATGGCATCCGAGGTGCGCCCTTTGGCTTTGATCTCCATGGCTAAGCCGAGAACCACTAAGGCAGTAACCACTACGGTAACATCATAGTAAACCTCCGTCATACCTTCATGCGGAAAAATCTGGGGGAAAACCAGCGCAATGGAGGAGTAAATCCAAGCGATGGAGGTGCCCAGGGCGATCAGGGTATGCATGTTTGCCGATCGGCGTTTGAGAGCCTCCCAAGCACCCACAAAGAACTGGTTTCCGGAATAAACCAGCACCAACAGAGCAAAAAATCCCATGGCATACCACAGGTAGAGCAGCTGTGGGCTACCTCGGGGGAACCAGTCCCTCAGAATTGGAAAAAGCCAGGGAAAGGACAGAATCATGGTCGGACCACCTACTGCGGCTCCGAACCACCACTTTCGCATGAGAGAACGATATTCTTTTTCATTCGCTTCAGCCTCTTTGTCCATTTCAGTTTCAGGAGCATCTGCCAAGTGGGTGGTCTCATCGTCAATTTGGGGTAGTCCAGACCTTTCTAATGGAGTATTCACAATAATTGAATTTTCAGTTGTCATAATGTTTTCCTTTCTCAATCAAATATATACCTTGTTAATCAATAGTATATTCATAATCTGGAATATGTTTAGAGGAATTTGACCTGTTGTTGTATAAGCAAAAAGGCCTGTTTATTTATACTGGAGCACAGGCCAATTAGCTTAGGTTAGATAAATTTGTCTAAATAACGCGTCATACTTTCATACGTATGCTTTTTTGGATTGTGGTTTGGACAGCTTTTTAAGGGTGAGGACTACAATTAGAGGGAGTGAGATTGATAATAAAACCAAGGCTACAATTTGTGACTGGGTCAACCCGAATGCCATGATCTGGTATGAACTGGTAAATGCCAGAAAGAAACGTTCGACGCTGTAAAGGCTGAGATAAACCAGAAACAACAATCCGGTTGGCCAATCACGTTTGCGCAGTTGCCATAAAATAGTGAATATTGCCAGGTTTGCGATGATCTCATAAACTGGCATAGGCGCGTAGTAGACACCTAATTCAGGCACCATGGCACCCGGATTTAAGTAAGCGAAACCGATAGGACCGTTTGTCGGTTTTCCCATAGCATCGCCGGTGATTATGCAGGCAAACCTGCCAACAGCCTGCGCAAGCACTAACCCTGGCGCTATGGCGTCTAATAAAAGCGGCAGATTCCAACCTTTGATACGTGCCAAAATGACCACCGCAACCAAACCACCGGCTACAGCTCCCCAAATTGCCAGGCCGCCTTCCCAGATGAAAAGCGACCGGATGGGATTGGCTGCGAAAGTGTGCGACCAATGATCCAATACATGGAATAGCCGCCCTCCCAGTACCCCACCTAGTACGACCCAGATGACACCATCGGAGAGGTCATCTCCCTTAAACCCTTTACGAACGCCCTCACGCACTGCCAGCCATACTCCGATAGCGATGGCAGTAATTAAAATCAACCCATACCAGCGGATAGCGAAATGTCCAATGTGGAATATGACCGGATCGATGTTTATCGTTACCATGAATCTCCCTTCAAGTGGATATTAATTAACATAATTACCAGGATTCTTAGAAAATGCAGCTAAGCAGCCTTCTGAGCAGAAGTGATAGGTTCGTCCCTGGTGCTCAATATTGCCTGCTGACCTTTCGATATCAACTAGCATGCCGCACACCGCATCCATCCGTTCGGTAACCTTACGTGCCTTAAAATCGGGTACCTGAAAAGCATTTTCGTTCAAATATGTCCACGAACGCGGGAATTGATTGCCTAGCTCCTGAGATAATCTCCCAAACAATCTGTGGTTCTCTTGGAGCAAACCAACGTAATGAGGCAATAAATATTGTGAGATAGCCAGGTCGAGGCTTATCAGTAAATTTTTTTGATGGGAATCAGCAAACAAGCCGCCACCTTCCTTTGACCACGCGTTGGCAAGATACGTCAATGCCTGCCCTCTAACCTTAGGGGATAAGTTGTAACCATAACTTTCAATTGCATCTTCGATCAGGTGCAGGGGTTTTAACCCTTCCATTCCCCAACCGAGGATCCTGCGGAGCTTACTCTGAGCGGCATATTCACTGTGGATCGAAGATAGAAGGAACAGCTTCTCATAACTTTGTGAATGTGATCCAATGTTAGAGAATTCATAATTTTGTTTGAAATTCCCAGGCCAATCGATGATTGCAGTTTTCGAGAGTAAATA
>JACUUU010000403.1 GCA_014859065.1 Anaerolineales bacterium | reverse complement strand
TTGAAGGAATCGGCACAGTTGTCCACGGAGTCTCAAAACAGGGCGAACCAGATAAAATCATATCATGCGCCAGTTGCACAACAAACGCCATCACTCCACCCATGGAAGTTATGGATCGTCGGATTGGCGTAAAAAAAGCTTTGATGACAACCGTGCATGCCTACACATCTTCGCAAACAATTGTCGATTCACCAAGCAAAAAGTTCCGACGGGGGAGAGCAGGGGCCGCCAATTTCGTCCCCACCACCACTGGAGCAGCTATCGCAACCACCAAAGCATTACCTGAATTAGAGGGCAAGTTTGATGGTGTGGCTATACGCGGACCAGTAGCTATAGGCTCGATAGCTGATATCGTTTTCCTAGCCGCGCGAAATACTTCGGTAGAGGAAGTGAACCACATATTTCGAGAGGAATCTCAAACTGAGCGTTATCAGGGCATCTTAGGCGTTAGTGATGATCCTCTTGTTTCCTCTGATATCATCCAGGACCCACGCGCAGCTGTAATTGATTTGGAAATGACCCAAGTGGTAGATGGCGATCTAGTCAAGATCATGAGTTGGTACGACAATGAATGGGGTTACAGCAGTCAAATGGTACGTGAAGCTGTAAGTATTGCTCAAAGAGTTGAATATAAATAATCAAAACAAAATGTCCTCACAGAACAAAATTTAGATACAGGTTAGTGTCTATAAAATGACACCCTTAGATTCCCCGACATAAATCAACCACAAAGTCTAAGTCCCGGGTGGTTGATTATTTAATGTGCTGATTCTATCGATCTTGTGAGATTTTCTCTTGAAACTAGCACATACCATCTTTTTATATCTAAATCAATACCGAAACACAACTGTTATTTCGGCATTTTCTGGAATATTCCCTATTTCCATTGCGTATACAGTGCCGCTATTTAATATGGTCTCCGCAGCTGCTAAATCAAGCAGGTCATAATCACCTGGCTCAGCATTATCATGCACAACAACATCGTTATTAACTTCATCATACCTGCCCCAAATTTGAACGCCAGTTGCGACCATCATTGCATCCACACGCCCATGATGGGCAGCAATCACCGCATCTCTGATGTCATTTGTAGTTTTACCGCTTTCGGAATTTTTCTGGTAGCGTGCGATAAATTTTTCCACTTCCCTCTGAAAATATGGCTGCACCACCTCCCAGGCTTTTGCATGCAATTGATCAGGTTTAAGCTCCTCGGGATTACCCAATATGCCTTTATCAAGCAAGTTAGGATAAGCACTGGTTTCTTTAAACAGAGGATGCAAATAGTCTACACCTGCCAGGACAATGGGTGATTGAGTGCCAGTAATCAGATTAGGCAGTTCAGCATCGATCTTTTTAAACCAGCGACGGATTCTCTTCTTATCATCATCGCTTGGATGGTGACCATGAAAAACCCCAGCACGATCCCCCGCTCCTGGCGGAGATCCGGTATGATATTGCAAATGTTTCTCAAATTGATCGAATTGCAGCGCTTCTGACAGGCTTTTCGGCATGCTCTCCAGGTCAATCTCATCCACCAGGTGGCGTGTTCCTTCAAGCAACCTGACTTGGTTCTGGCTGAGCGCAAGGATATAAAAATGCCCGTCTCCAGTAAAAAATGGGAGTAGTGGTTTGACATGAAATCGGTGAGATATCACCACCAATTCATTAAAGGTTAACGGCAAGCGATAGTAAGTGAAATCTTCCTTACTCAAAAATACAGCCAGGCCATCGCTCTGATATCTCCAAAAATCCGAATCATTCAGCAAATTCTCTGCAGCTTCAAGCATTTTCTTCACAGTTGGAGATCGCATACCTTTATCTTGTAATCGTTGTTCTACATCATTCAACAGATTCTTAAACCGGATAGGATCCTGTTCGGTTGCCCTTCCAGCCCGATGGGTGGGCATGAACAAAGACACACACCAATCAGGGTAATCAATTAAAAATTTCTCTATTTCAGCGATTGTCAATAAATCCATATAAAAAGTCTCTCCTATTGATTATTTTGTATCCAACTTTGCGAGCAAATGCGGATTCTTCCCGGTACCTCACTATTTACTTGCCAACCTGAGCTTAAAGTGAAATAACATACCATAAAATTCGATAAATTGTTGGCTCGTTTCATCTTTTGCGCTAGATCTCTAGCATTGGGACAAAATTGGTTTAGTCTTTAATCTTGGCCGCTGCGTCGTTGAAGGCTGTCCTTAGTGCATCCCAGGACGACTCCACCCGCTTCTTGACTGAATCCCAGGCATCTTCACCAACCTCAGCCAGCTCTGCCAACTTAGCTTCAGCTTCTTCAATTTTAACTTCAAGTTCATGGACTTGTTGGTCGATTTCTCCTTTAGCCTCACCCTCTACATCTGCAGCTTTGATTTTCAAGGCATTGACCTCTGTTTTCCACTCTTCCAATTGCATCGATAATTTTTGTTTGAATTCTTCTCGCTCGTTGATGGCGGTCTCGGTTTCTTGTTTTCTCAGGGCTTGACGTAATTCACGTTCGAGCTTGTCAAACTTTGCCAACACGTCCTTACGGAACTCATTATCACGGTTAGCGATTTTGCGCAGTTCTTCTCCTAAGTATTCACGTTGGTCAGTGAAATGGGCAGTCTCCGTTTTATCGATCAAATCCCGTTGAGTTTTCATTTCTTTCGTATAACGCTCTACATCCATTTTCGCAACAGAACGCAGGTAAACCACATAAGCTAAAAGCACTATCAGCAAA
>JACUUU010000049.1 GCA_014859065.1 Anaerolineales bacterium | reverse complement strand
TAATGAAACTGACAACTGGTTTTTCAAACTTTCTATTTATCAACCCAGGTGTAGAACAGGTAATATTGTTCTGCTGAGCGCGGGCGGTAATCGCGGACGTAGTCGCGAGTAGCCTCAAAGGCAAATGGCTCGTACAGGTAAATGAAGGGGGGATCTTCCATCATGAAGGCTTGCAGATCTTCATACAGCTTCAGGCGCTCCTCGAAATCAACCGTGGTGGAAATCCGGTGCAAGTAGTCTTTGATGGTAGCGTCTTCCCAAGAAGAGTATGATGCATCCCAACCCAGCAAGGCGCCGGCCATACGGTTGTAAGCTTCACCTGAGATCTCTGACCAGGAATCCCCAAACAGCGGGGGCAGTTCCTTAGCAGCTTCAAGATCCCAGTAGTAACCGGATTCCATGATTTCCAGGTCGGTTACGATGCCGACCTCACCCAGATAAGCTTGAACAGCCTGGCAGACCTCTTCGAAGTTGGTGTAAGCCCCAGCCGGACAGGCGAAGCCCATTTCAAAGCCATCTGGATAGCCAGCCTGAGCTAAGAGGTCACGGGCCATATCGGGATCGTAACCGAAAGGCTCAACAGCTCCGTAGCCCATCTCACCTGTTGCGACAAACCCAGTGGAGGGTTTAGCCTGACCATCGAAAAGGGCATCGACGATGGCTTCGATATCCACGGCGTAGTTCATTGCCTGGCGTACCAGGGGATCTTCGGTCGGCTGTCCAACACCAGAAGTGACGTTGTTGAAGGCGATGTAAAACACGCGCGATACCGGGTAGCTAATTACTTCCACGCCAGGAACACCACGCAGGCTTTCAGCCTCATCGGCACTCAAACGTGGGACGATGTCCACCTCGCCAGTCTGAATAGCAGCTACTCTGGTAGAGGATTCGGGAATCGGGCGGAAGATCAGTGTTTCTACCTTGGGATATCCCTCATCCCAATAATTGGGATTTGCCCTCAGGACGATGCGGTCACCTTTGACCCATTCCACAAACTCGAAGGGACCGGTTCCAACCGGGTTATTGCCAAATTCGATCTCACCTAATTCCTGGTGGTAGAGCGGTGGTACGATCGACCAATCGATGGCGATAGTCCTCAGCAGCATTGGTTTTGGATCATCGGTGGTAATTTTGATGGTGAAATCATCGACTTTTTCCACATTATCAGCTAAGCGCCAGCGCTCGTTCCATGCCAGTTCAGGATTGCGGTAATATTCCCATGAGTAAACTACCGCATCGGCGTTGAATTGCTCGCCGTTGTGGAAGGTTACGTCCTGACGTAAAATGAAGATGTATTCCAATCCATCGTCAGAAATCTCCCAGCTTTCCGCCAGAGCAGGCACAATTTCACCGTCATCGTCGATCCACACCAGTGAATCGTAGAGACCGCCGGCCGCGTTATGGGCTTGTCGTTCTGCGGTCAGATTCCCATCCAGAGTGTTCGGGAAAGTCGAAAGCGCTACCACCAGTGTTCCCTCAGGTCCATCAGCTGCGGGGGGTGGGGGTTCTTCAGGCTCTTCAGCAGGTGGTTCTTCCCCTGGATCCGGCTCTTCTGCCGGTGCAGGTTGTGTAGCCGGTGGTTGTGTTGCCACCTCTTCGGGTGGTTCTTCTGGCTGTGCACAGGATGCCAGCGTGAATGCCAGGATGATTAGCAATCCTAGAAATAGCCATATTTTACTTTTGGGCACCATTTCTTTTCTCCTTTTTCTAAACAATTTATAAGATGTTTGTTCTTGATTGGTTTGGATTGTTTACAGGTTTTTTCAGAGCACCTCCTTAAAGCCCAGTTAGACGAATTTGCTTTACTGATCCGATTTGTTTTCAGTCGCTGTTGCTGTATGGATGTTTAATAGCGGGGATTGAGGCAAGTTACTCAACCCAGTTAGAAATGGTGTTTCAAAATTACGAGATAAATGGAAAAGAATTTTTGTTCCTGACCGGTAATGATTTTTTCGTTTGGCGGCAGATAAAGTTTGACGTGGGGATCTGCGCGTAAACAGCAGAGGGGACTTGTTCAGGTTAAACCAAATGTGGCGGTCTGGATCTGTGATCATGTAGATCTCAACAATCTTTGTATCCTTCAAAATGGGTGGAGCTGTTATCCGAAATGAGGTTATTTCCTGACATCGATATCAGGGGACATTATATACTAAAAATCATAAACTTGCAAATATCTTCAAACTTCGTTATAATTCGATCAATATCCCTTCAATTTTCGTCAATTACGCAGGATAGTCCAAAAAAGGCACACTGGTGACTAAAGCCCTTATACCCGCCCAACGGCACGAAAAGATCCAGGAATTTCTAGCTTTACATAAGGTTGTTACGACCACTGATTTGTGCAGCTTATTACATATCTCTGAGGCCACGGTTCGTCGGGACTTGGAATGCCTGGAGAAAAAGGGCATTATCGAGCGCACCCACGGCGGTGCCATCCTCAGCCAGCGGTTAAGGTTGGAACCGCAGTACAACCAGCGCGCTCAACAGCATCAGGAAGAAAAGCGCCTGATTGGTCAGGCAGCCGCAGCTTTGGTTGAGCCCGGCGACATCATCTTTGTCAACAGCGGCACCACCACCACAGAATTTATCCACCATATCCGTGAAAAAACGGATATTACTGTAATAACCAATAACTTGAACGCCTGTCATGATCTGAGTGAGATCAATTTCGAGCTTATTTTCCTGGGTGGAACATTTCAACCGCGTTCCATTTCCGTCGCTGGTCATATCACCTTAGAAAACATTCGCCAGATCAACGCCTCCAAAGCTTTCATTGGGGTCGACGGTTTGTCATTGAAATACGGCTGCACGGTCCCCTCTGAACCGGAAGTAGGCGTGGTGCGCCGGATGATCGAACGTGCCCAGGGACCGGTAACCGTCCTGGCAGACTACAGCAAATGGGGGGTGGTATCCAATTTTGAGATCGCCACGATCGATCAAATCGAGCGCTTGATAACAGATGAAAATTTTGACCCCCGAGCAAAATCCACCCTGGAATCCCGCTCAATAGACGTTATCCTGGCAGCTGAAATTAGATGATTCTTTAGGAAAATTAGAACAGTTCCTATTCCATTCCTTGATAAGTGAATATCTGCCGTAATTTAACAGAAGATTTCTACAACCCGGAGTAATATACATATGAAAGATCATGCAAGGGTAGTCATTATTGGTGGGGGGATTTTTGGAGTAAGTATCGCCTATCACCTGGCAAAACTAGGTTGGACGGATTTGATCGTAGTTGAAAAAGATGAGGTAGCCAGCGGGGAGACCGGGCATGCAGCTGGTTTGATCACCCAATTCGCCACCTCCGAAACGCTGCTGCAGTTCCGCAAATACAGCATCGAGCTCTACAGTTCACTCGGTCTGGTCGAACATGTCGGCAGCGTGCGGGTTGCTTCCAGCCTTTACCAATTAAAAGAACTTCAGCGCAGCGTGAGCCGTGCTAAAGCGATCGGCATGCAAGTCGAAGTGATTTCTCCCCAAGAGGCGCTGGACTTGATGCCCCAGATGGACGCAGAGAACTTATACGGGGCGATTTACCTGCCCCAGGATGGTCACCTCGACCCGTATATAACCACCACCACCATGGCCCGCCATGTGCGTGATATGGGCGGCACGATCTCTACCGGGGTACGGGTGACCGGCATTGAACTCTCGCCCAAAGGTGAGGTGCAGCGCGTGCTCACCGACCATGGTCCGATCAAGACCGAGATCGTGGTGAATGCCGCGGGATTATGGGGACCCCAAGTAGCAGCCATGGCAGGTGTCCCTCTGCCTACCACACCAGTTGACCACCAACACATTGCCTTGAAAGCGGTGCCTGGCAGTGAATTTGCCCACCAAACACCCTGTTTAAGAGATCCAGATAACCTGGTTTATATGCGCGAGGAGGCAGGTGGGTTGGTGATTGGCGGTTATGAACCCAATCCCGCGGCGCGCTGGATTGATGGCGTCCCTTGGGAGCACGGTGGTCGCAGCTTACCGCCCGATTACGATCGTTTCGAGCAGTTACTGGAGGGGGCAATCCGTCGTTTCCCCTTCTTGGAGAAAGCAGAAATCATCTCCTTGATCTGCCATCCCGGCGCCTATACACCAGACTGCCAGCCCCTGCTGGGACCGGTCCCTGGTGCACGGGGTTTATGGATGGCTTGCGGGATGTCACTCAATGGCTTTGGCGCAGCCGGTGGAGTCGGTAAGGTCATGGCGGAGTGGCTTAGCGGAGAGGAAGCCTCCCTGGATGTTTATGGATTCCGGGCAACTCGATTTGGTAAATACTACACCAGCCCAATCTACGCCGCCGAGAGGACGCGCGAGAGCGTCAAATATTACTACCGCTTGAAATTCCCCAGCGACGAGAATGAGTGGGCACGACCTCATCGCATCAGCCCGCTGCATTATCGACTGCAGGAACATGGGGCGGTCTTCGGGGAGAAATACGGCTGGGAACGCGTGAATTATTTCCAACCGGGCAAACCCTGGCGGCGCGCGGGTGCCGACCAGCACCAGTGGGGTTGGGCTAAGTCACCGTACTTCGATCGAGTCGGGGAAGAACACCGTGCCACCCGTGAACGGGTAACCCTATTCGACCTGACCTCCTTCGGAAAGATCGAAGTCAGTGGGCGCGGGGCTTTGTCTCTCCTGCAGAGGCTGGCTGATAACGACCTGGATCAGCCCATTGGCAGCGTGATGTATACCCAGTTTCTCAACTCTCAGGGAGGTGTAATCGCTGATCTGACCATCACCCGCCTGGCTGAAGACAATTTCCAGGTGATCACCGGCTCCTCGTTTATTTCCAATGACCTTGCCTGGATCCGGATGAACCATCGCAGCCAGGATGAGCCTGTGGTGGTGCGAGATCTCACCATGGAATGGGCTTGCCTGGCATTGTGGGGACCCAAAGCGCGCCAGGTTTTGACAGCGGTTTCCAGCAGCGATGTTTCCAACCAGGCGATTCCATACCTGACTGCAGCCTGGATCGATGTCGGTGGGGCACAGGTCCTGGCTCAAAGGGTGAGTTACGCCGGAGAATTAGGCTGGGAGCTTTACGTTACCCCTGAACGCGCAACCCAGGTTTGGGATGCCTTGTTGGCAGCCGGGCAGGAGCACGGCATGGAGGTTGGTGGCTACAAAGCCCTGGACTCGCTGCGCCTGGAGAAAGGCTATCGATACTTCTCCGCCGATGTTACCCCCCTCGAAGACCCGTATTCTGCCGGTTTGGGTTTTTGTGTGAAGTTGGATAAAGGCGATTTCATCGGTCGAGAGGCTCTGATCGCGATAAAAGAATCTGGTTTAAAGCAGAAACTCTCTACTCTGGTTTTGGAAGGGGAAGACTATGTCCCCGTTTACGGTGGTGAAGCGGTCTATTCGAATGGTCAGGTAGTATCACGGGTACGCAGCGGAGGGTATGGACATACGCTGCGCAGGAACATCATCCTGGCTTATCTTCCGCTGGAAATGGCAAAAACTGGCAACCAGTTTACAGTTGAAGTGTTCGATCAGCGCTTGACCGCTGAGGTCACCAAACCGGTCATTTTTGACCCATCCAACCAGCGCTTGAAAGCATGAATACCATTGGAGAGCAAATCGTTATCCCTGAGTTCGTAATGTTAGCCTATCGGGTAGGTATCTCAAGGTCTGTTGTGAGGAGGTAATTATGAAGCTGTTTTACGCCACAGACGTACACGGGTCGGAAATTTGCTGGAAGAAATTTATCAGCGCGGGCAAGTTTTACCAGGTTGATCTGCTCATCCTGGGTGGGGATATGACCGGCAAAGCCATTGTCCCCATCGTTTCCATCGGGAATCAACGCTATAAGGTTACCCTTTTGGACCAGGAGACCATCCTGGAAAACCAGGATGAAGTCGACCAAATAGTGAAGATGATCCAAAACCGGGGCTATTATCCCTATATCACCGACCCTGATGAGGTGGCAGAAATATCTTCGACGCCAGGTCGCTCAGATGAATTATTTATGGAGCAAGCTTTGACGACTGTGCAGCGCTGGATGGAGTACGCCGAGGAGAAGCTGGCAGGAAGCGGTATTCGCTGTTATGTATGCCCCGGAAATGATGATGTATTCGAAATTGATAAGGTAATTGGCGCATCGAAGGCTGTTGAGCTGGTTGAAGGGCAGGTGATCCAATTGGACGATAAACACGCGATGCTCAGTTCTGGTTGGTCCAATCCAACCCCCTGGGATACCCACCGCGAAGAGCCCGATGAACAGTTATTAAGCCGTATCGAATCGATGATTCCCGGTGTTAACAATATGGGCTCAGCAATTTTCAACCTGCACCCACCTCCGTATGGGAGCGGTCTGGATGATGCGCCGGAATTAACCAAGGATATGCGCCTGGCATACGCTGGACAGTCGTTGGTCCCGGTTGGCAGCAAAGCAGTGCTTGAGGTAATCCAGAAATACCAACCCTTGCTTGGGCTCCATGGTCACATACACGAGAGCAAAGGCACCCGCAAGTTCAAGAAGACGCTCTGCATCAATCCGGGCAGTAATTACGAACAAGGGGTGCTGAACGGGGCGGTCATCGAGCTGAAACCAAACAAAGTAGGCAGCTATATCTTGACGACAGGTTAGCTGTGCAGACTGGACTGGAAAGGAGAGTGTATATGGATTAATTCGCTTGGGAAAAATATTGGTGAACCATTCAGTTTATTATTATCCGGTTTCTTTTTTTCAGAAGATAAATTTGAACCAATAAAGGAGCAAATCAATGAGTGAGGTCACCTTATTTGTACGCAAGGCCAGCGGCCTGGTGCGCGCCTGGTCTGTGTTTGATGCTTTTATTTATGCCACCTTTTCCATTAACCTGATCACCCTGGGTTTATACATCTTTTCATTTAGCTGGTACTTCGAGGGCAACCTGGCGACTGCAGTTGTAGTAGGTGGGCTGCTCACCTTGTTTCAGATCGTGGTTTATGCCAGTCTGATCTCGTTAATGCCGCGTGCTGGTGGTGATTACATCTGGCAAAGCCGTATATTAGGACGGGGAATCGGTTTCATCCTGGCAGTCACCGGGTGGTGGTTCATCTTGTGGTTGTGGGTGCCGCTTTACAGCGAAATGCTGACCTTCCAGTTCTTCACCCCAGTCTTTGGAATTTTAGGCGCTACAGATACCGCCCTGTGGTTCACGACCAACAACGGCTTGATGGTCGCATCCATCATCATGTTGCTTTTGGTGTCGTTCTACATCGCCATCGGGATGAAATGGTATGCCCGCGTGCAGAAGATCTGCTTTTTAGGTGGTATGGTGGGATTAGGTTTGGTCTTTGCCATCCTGTTATTCGGCAATCAACAGACTTTTATCGCCAATCTGGACCGGTTCGCGTTTGGCGCTGAGGCTGGCAACCTCTATCAAGCCACACTGGATGCTGGTGCGGCGGCTGGTGTTGGTGTCGCTCCATTGGGTACCCTGGCGTTTGGCGCCAGCCTGTCGCTGATCCCTTTGATCGTCTTCTTCAATTTATGGCCAAACTGGGGCGCGACCTTGTATGGTGAAGTGCGCGGCGCAGGCGACTACAAACGCAATTTCTGGGGTATGGCAATGGCCGCATTAGTCACCATGACCCTGGCAGTCATCTTCTTCCTTTTGATTGCCAAGACCCTCGGGTGGGATTTTTACAACAGTGCCAACGCTGCCTTTTGGAATTACGGTTGGGGCTACACCACAGAGGCGCCGCCGCTGCCCTTCTGGCCTTACCCGGTGCTGTTCGCCGCTTTCCTGTTGAACAGCCCGGCGCTGCAGCTCATAGTAGTGATCCTGATGAGCTTGTGGTGGTTCGGTTGGTCGGGAACGGTCTTCTTGAGCTCCACGCGGGTGATCTTTGCGGCTGCTTTCGACCGCATGCTGCCGGAATGGGCTGCCAGCGTTGAACCACGCACCCGAACCCCAATCGCGGCGCTGCTGCTGATGGTGATCCCATCGTTCATCGTCGCTACCCTGTACTCCTACGATATCTTTGATTTCCAGACGCTGGTTTTGGATGCCACCCTGGTGATCGCGGTTACTTTCTTCGGCACTGCCATCGCCGCGGTTGTGCTCCCCTGGAGGCAGAAAGACCTGTTCAAAGCTTCTGCGATCGCGAAATATCGCGTGGCTACTTGGTTAGGGCAGGTAATGGTTGTGGTGTTTGCCGCTGGGGCGGTCTATCTGATCGTCACCTCCTTCCGTTATGCGTGGGATGTCCTGACCGGGATCGAGGCTTATATCGAACCCACAACAATGACCTGGTTGATCGTGATCGTGGTCACTGTGCTGACGGTGATAAACGCAGTGCTGCTGCTTTGGTTGTTGTATTATGTCGGCTCACGTGTTTTCTCTGGAGACAGAATGCCGTTGATCACCCTGGCTGGTTTGGTTTTTGTACTCTTCTTGAACTGGTTGTTGGTAGAATGGTTTTGGGATCCCAACCTGTTATATGGAATTGGTTGGATCAATGTCAGTTCAATGGTATTCATGCTGGTGAACTATGGGTTGGCAGCCGCGATCTATTTCGGCTTTACGATCTACCGCCGCCGTCAGGGTATCGATGTTTCGAAGGTTTACCAGGAAATCCCGGTGGAATAAAACGCTACCATTTTCTGTTTCACCACCTCAACGCAGGGTTTAGAGATAAATCCCGCAACACAAAAGCACGTTGGAATGTAACGGAGTTCCAACGTGCTAACCTTTTGATGCATTGCTACCACCCCCACAGGGCTATCAGGATCAGACCCCCGGTTATCATGAGCGCACCCGACAACCTGATGCCAATTCCCTGCTCTTTATAGAGTATGAAAGCCAGGACCGCGCCAATAACGATGCTGAACTGGCGGAATGCCAGGATATAGCTGGCAAATGGGCTTAACTGGTATGCCCACAGCACCAACCAATAGGCAGCAAAATTGAGCACCGCAGCCGGGATTGCCAGACGCCAGCTGGCTTTTTTGGGATTCTGTTTTTTCGCCCCAGAAATGTGCATCATGGCCATGTATGGGAAAAACTGGATCGCGAAGTAGAAATAACCATAGCGAAGAGCAGTATCCGCTCCCTGCTGGACGACTTCGGCTGCGATTTTGTCCAACAGGGTGTAGCCGACAGTGCCCATGGCAGCGAACAACATCCACAGACTGGTCTTGTTTAGATATTTGTGGAGGGCGATCTCTTTGAGCGACTGCAGCGGTACCAGCACACATCCACCCGCAACCAGGAGCAGCCCCAGCCAGCCTATCTCGGTTAAAATGCGGCCACGCAGGACATCCCCAAATGCCACAAACAGGACTGGCAGAGAACGCGCCACTGGATAAACCACCGAAAAGTCTGAGGATTCGAATGCCTTGGCTAGAAAATAAAGGTAAACGCTGGCGCTGAAGCCTGATCCCAGCACGCATGCCCATGCCAGTGGGGTCATCGAGCGCACCTGCAGCTCGCTGATTGTTGCCGGGATAAAACCTACCAACAGGGTAACCGTCAGCATCTTCTGGTAAAAGAATCGCTCGGACCTCTCGAAACGGGCGATTAGATTCCAACCAGCATGCATTATGGTGGAAATGAGGATCAGGACGATGGGGAGAAGCGTCATTGTCTGGACAATTACGGAACTTTTTTAGTTTGGGGGACGTCGGTATAATAGAACAATGGCAATTTTGGTCGCTGTACCTATTTTGCCTGTTGATATTAATAATTTATGAAAGGAGGTTGATATGTCCATTTCAATTAAAGAACGCTTTCATGTGAACGTCGCGCTCGTCTTGGCGCTTTTGCTGTTGGCTGCCTGTGTACCGGCGATTGAACCCGAGCATCCGGATGACACACCAGAGCCCATTATAACTGAGACTCCTGAAATTTCGCCATCGCCACCCACTGAAACCCCCATCCCGACCCCTGACAAAGCTGATTTGCAGGCAATGATCGAACATGCCCGTGAAGACCTGGCACAAAGGCTGCAGCTGCCGTTTGATGAGGTCAGTTTGCTTGAATGGAAAGCTGTCACCTGGCATGACTCGAGTCTCGGCTGCCCCCAGCCGGGAGAAAATTACCTCCCTGCTCTGCATGATGGTTACCTGATCCGTTTGCAGGCGTTGGATGAGGTCTACCAGTACCATAGTGGAGAGGATTTCGCTCCTTTCTATTGTGAACACCCCCGTGAGCCTTATGAAGATAGAAGCGCACAGACTGGAGCAGCGGTTGTGGAACCAACCAAGGAGGCAAGTATGGCAAAACCCGAACCGGTTGACACCCCCGCTGAGCGGGGATCCCAGGATCTAGTCGCGCAAGCTATAGCAGACCTGGCTGCTCAACTGGGGATCGATCAAAACGAGATCGAGCTGCTCTTATTCGAAGCAGTTACCTGGCGCGATGGCAGTCTGGGTTGTCCTCAGCCTGGAATGGGATACATCCAGGTCCTGATCGATGGTCATCGCATCCAACTTCGCGCGAATGACCACATCTACCATTATCACAGTGGGGCGAATGAACCCCCGTTTCTGTGTAAAGACCCACAGGAACCACTCTCGATCAACAGCGGCGGATAAAAAAAGGGAATAATTACTCTGACCTATGGTATTATGGTTTTCAAACCTGAATGGCAAAGCCGGAGGAAAATACCATGGGTCAGAGAAACATTCACATCACAGAATTCGACCTCATGCGGCTGCGAAGTCTGATCATTGAAGCGCGCTACTCGAATTATCGCGACACCCCTTATTTGGATAGCCTGGCAAAAGAATTGAATGAGGCAATTGTGGTGCCATCCAAAGAGATGCCCCCAGATGTGATCACTATGAATTCCCGCGTTCGTTTGCGCGATCTAGATGCAGATGAGGAGATGGTCTATACCCTGGTTTTTCCTGAAGATGCCAATATCAGCCAGGGCAAGGTTTCGGTGCTGGCGCCAATCGGCACAGCGATGTTGGGTTACCGGGTTGGGGAAATATTCGAATGGCAGGTGCCTGAAGGAATCCGCAAGATTAAAATCGAAGAGATGCTCTACCAACCCGAAGCATCAGGAGATTATGACGTTTAAATACAAAACCCATAGATACAAGCCAGGTTCGAGCAATCCAAGGAGATGCAATCATGGAAAAACGCTATAAAGCACTGCGATTTATCGGTACCTTATATAAAGTGTTGGGTGTGATCTTATTGATCCTCACTGTTTTAGGAGCGATCGGAATTTGTGGCGCTAGTATTTGGGGTGGTGTGGCATTTGATACGATCGGTCGAGACCTTGGCGTTAACCCAGATTTTGCAAATTTATTTGGCAACGCCCTGGATGGTTTGATCGTCGGATTTCTTATGCTCCTTTATTTTGGATTCATCTCCCTGACTACCTACGCTTTTGGGGAGGGCATTTATCTCCTCCTGGCTATGGAGGAGAATACGCGCGCTTCATCTCTGCTCCTGCAGAGACAGATGAATGCTGATTCTGAGCTGCAGAAGCGTAGCATAGAGCCTGGATATCCACCTCCGCAACCATCCGAGGGTAAATCTGACGATCCGTCGGAGTAGTAATTTTACTTAAAGGAGGGTCAGATCGACTTGAAGATTGGCTGTTACCTATAAAAGTGATCCCACATCAGCAGGACAAATCTCGATCGCCGTTTTACCCGGTCGGGAAACTCCCCTATGAGGTATTAGCTCGCCTGGTAGCACAGGCGCCGGTCACCGATCCCCGCGTCATCTTGGGGCCAGGAGTTGGTCTCGATTGTGCGGTATTAGATGTCGGGGAGCAGCTGCTGGTACTGAAAACCGACCCGATCACATTTACCACCTCCGAGATAGGCTGGTACGGGGTGCAGGTCAATGCCAACGATATTGCCACCAGTGGCGCTGAGCCGCGCTGGTTCTTGGCGACGCTGCTGCTCCCCGAGCACCAAACTACTCCAGCTCTGGTTGAGGACATCATCGAGCAAATCAGCTCAGCATGCCTGAAAATTGGGGTCTCGTTGATCGGCGGTCATACAGAGATCACCTACGATCTTGAGCGACCGCTGCTGGTTGGTACCATGATCGGAGAGGTCTCTCGAGACAGGCTGATAACACCGCGCGGAGCAGCTCCGGGTGACCGCATACTGTTGACCAAGGGTGTGCCTATCGAAGCAACAGCCATCCTGGCGCGGGAATTTGGTGGAGATCTGGAAGGGGTTCTCAGCGCTGATGAAATCGACCAGGCGCGCAATTTCCTTTACCAGCCTGGTATCAGCGTCGTCCAGGATGCGCAGGTAGCTATCCGTTCCGGCAAAGTGACCGCCATGCATGATCCCACTGAAGGTGGGTTGGCTGGAGCTTTATGGGAATTGGCGGAAGCTTCTGGCTGCAGCCTGGTGGTTGATACCAACGTAGTGAACGTGCCGCAGTTGTCTGCCCGCATTTGCGCAGCTTTCGGCTTAGATCCGTTGGCAGCCATCGCTTCCGGAGCATTGTTGCTCACCGTGCCGCAGCGTGATGTGCTGCCGGTTTGCCAGGCGCTGGAGGGTGAAGGAATACATTGTTCTGAGATCGGATTGGTCGAAGCAGGGCAGTTTTCGGTCTGGCAGCGCAGAGGAAAAGAGCGTGTGCTTTTACCAAGACCGGAGCGAGACGAAATCACGCGTGTATTTTTCAAAAAAGATTGCCAAAACCTGGACGAATTTTGAATTAAATGTAACAAAACTGCCTGCTGATACGTTTATAAAGGTAGGATAAAATAAGCCTATTATCATCTGCATTGTGGGGGGTGTGCAGTTGATCATAGGTATGACAACACAATACTACATCGGCGCCTTGCTCATGGAATAATCGAGGTCAACATCATGCCTAATGACCAGGCCAAAATCGCTAACATTTTACAATCCTGCCTGGAGAAAATCCAATCAGGCGAGGAGACGATCGATTCTGTACTGCAGAAGTACCCAGATCTGGCAGATCGTCTCAAGCCCGAATTGGAAACTGCTCTCTGGATTGGCAGCCAAAGCCACGTTTTTGACCCCAGCCCGAACTTTGTCACCGCCTCGCGCCTGCGTTTGGTTAGGCGCATTGAATATGCCTCTGCCTCGGCAGCCAAAGCGAAACCGCGGGTGACCTTCTGGGATTGGCTCTTGAGTTTAGGTCAAAGAAGACTGGCTTTCCGTTTTGCTTTAACCATGCTGCTGGTCCTGGCTTTGGTGTTCAGCACCAACCGTTTGGCGCTGGCTGCCAGCTATACCATTCCAGGGGATATGCTTTATCCGGTCAAGATGGCGCATGAAAATGTGCGCTACTTGTTTGCATTTACTCCAGAAGGTGAATTAGCACTGCATACCAATTTTGCCAGGCAGCGCCTGGTTGAGATAGAGGCGCTTATCCTGGAAGGTCGTTATAACTACATCCCTGCGACGGTCGATGGCTATAAGAATAACATTTCCCATGCCATGGAAGCATTACTAAAGGTCGTCGAGCGGCAAACACAGCGCGTGGAGGAGTTAGCCAGCCAGCTGTACCAGGTGCTGGCGGTGGAAAGCCAGGTCTTGGGGGGGATTTTCGAGATGGCTCCCCAAGAGGTGCACAGCGAGCTGCTGCGGGTGAAAGAGATCTCGCAGGCGGGGATAGTAGGGATGCAGGCTATGCCTCTGCTCGTCGCATTTCTTCCCCCAATCAAACCGACCGCTACTGGAACACAGGTGGGGATTGTCGATACCCCTGCCCCGGACGTTACCCTGGTTCCCACTGAAACTATAGAACTCCCCACTGAGATGCTGGAGACCCCACAAGTCAGCCCTCCCGTGGGTGAGACTTCCATCCCAGGCACGACGCCGCTTGCCTCACCAACATCACCCTGGTTGCCACCTCCAGGCGCCTCGCCGACTTCTCCTCCCTTGGTGCCAACCGCAACACCACCCGTTGTCGAGCCTACACCAACCAACACACCTGTGGTTCCCACACAGCCGGTGCCGCCGACCCAATCTCCTTCTTGTAATTTATCAGGTCAGATTTCGAGTATATCGGGAACATTCGTGGTGATGAATTTGGGGAATAATAGCGGTGAGATGGTGACAATCGAACGAATTGTGATTTATTGGCCGCAGCCCGAGGCGATGAATCAGGAATTACAATCGGTTGAAACCAGTGCCACGATTTGGGTTGGGCAGGAAAGTACTTCACCAACGGTAATCACAGCCTTCCAAGGCGGTGTTGAGCTGCGTCAGATTGCCGCCAACTCGAATATGGACCTGCGCTTTTCCTTCAAGCGCAGTGTGGTTGAAGCTTCCGGATACTCTATCACTGTTACATTTGACAACGGCTGTCAGGTTTCTGCGAGCGACTAATTCTGAAATTGTTGAACTTGCATTTTAGATATTCCCCCTGGTTTTTTACCCGCCAGGGGGAATTTGATATTCGTCCAAATCATTAAATTGTTGTAAGCCTCTATTGGAGGTCTGTTAACCAAGCATGTTGAATCGGCTCAACTTGACCTCAATCAATTCTGGCATGGGTCTAATCGACGAGACATATTACCATTCGCGCCATCCGATTTGGGCATTACTTAACGCTGATATAATTTTACTGCTTATGTCATCGTTGACCTTCAATTAACACATAGAGATGAATAATTGCGCTTAAGAGCTTATTAATCACAAAGATTAGAGTGGAGAGACGACTGTGGATATAAAAAGTGGAAATTCCAACCAAACCAGTGTCAGCGATGCTGCTGTGAAGGCTAAAACCGGTAAGACCTGGAATGAATGGTTTGAAATCATGGATGCTGCCGGCTGCAACCGCATGGACCACAAAAGCATCGTTGCCTTCCTGGCAGACAACTACCGCGTCGACCCCTGGTGGCAGCAGCAGGTAACCGTCACATATGAGCAAGCCCGTGGGCTGCGTAAAAAATACCAGACCAGCAGTGGTTTCCAAGCCAGCAGCAGCAAGACGATCAATTCATCTGTCAGCGCGCTTTACGCCGCCTGGGTGGATGAAAACCAGCGCACTGGCTGGCTGCCTGAACGAACTTTCACCATCCGCAAAGCAACCCAGGACAAATCGCTGCGCATTACCTGGGCGGATGGCAGCAACGTGGAGGCTTACTTCTATCCCAAAGGGGATGCAAAAAGTCAGGTCACCGTGCAGCATTCCAAGCTGGAGAATGCTGACAGTGTCGCTCAAGTAAAACAGTTTTGGAAAGCAGCTCTTCAGAGATTGAAATCCAGGTTGGAAGATGAATATGAGGATTAATTTTAGAGGTGAAAACATGGAATATAAAAAAGTGATAAAGTCAGACGAAGAATGGCAGCGCGAACTGACCGCCGAGCAGTTTGAGATTACCCGGCGGAAAGGCACCGAAAGACCCTTTACTGGTGCATACCTGCATAATAAAGAACCCGGCGTCTACCGCTGTGTGAATTGCGGCAACCCGCTCTTCGATGCGGAAACGAAGTACGATTCCGGCTCTGGTTGGCCCAGTTTCTGGCAGCCGATCGAGGCGCAATCCATCCAATCGGATGAAGATGACAGATTCATGATGCACCGCACGGAGGGGTTGTGCAGGCGTTGTGATGCGCACCTGGGACATGTGTTCGATGATGGTCCCCAGCCAACCGGTCAGCGTTACTGTATCAACTCGGCTGCCCTCGACTTCGAATCCAGGAAGGATGAGGGCTAAAGTCAGGACATATTTCCTATTTATCTAACCATACATCCTAGAGTAAGATTGAAACCAGGCTGCTCAACCAGCACAGCAAACCAGCCTGGTTTCTTCGATTAGCTGCCTCCGCAGTCATTCTCTGCTGGACAATTTTCACTTTCAGGCTAATTACTTTATGAGATGTTTTTTGATTGGTCGGTTACCGAACAAATCCCTGCGTGTGTTTCTCATCTTCTTTACTCAATTGGCTCTCCTGATCTCCAGCATCGGGGCTGTTGAAAAGCCAGAAAAGATAGCCCAGGATGCTCCTATAGATCATAAAGAGATGCTGGTTCTATCTGCCACCAGTCCAGTATCTGAATCAGCAGTCAGCGGTGGAACACAGCAGACGCAGGCAAATCCGGCTTTTTACGTCTATTTGCCGGTAGTTGAAAGCAGCCCTGCCGGCAGTGCACCGCCTGGTGAGGACGCTCACCTTGCCATTGAGCGGGTAAATTACTACCGTACGCTGGCTGGCGTCGCCAACTTACAGATCCGCGAGACCATCATCGAGGCTGCCGAAAACCATGCCAATTACTATCTGCTCAACTTCGCAGATCCACAAGCATGGGAGTATGGTTTTCATGGTGAAGTAAGTGGTAAACCCGGGTTTAGCGGTAAGTGGCCTTATGACCGCATGCAAGCCGCCGATTACCCCTGGTTCGGCAGCGCCGAGGTGATGCATTTTCTGGCTGATCCGCTGGTCAGTGTGGATGAATGGATGTCTGGCGTTCTCCACCGCGTGATCCTGCTGGAGCCAACCCTTACCTGTGCTGGTTATGCACTCGGTAAAAACGAACACGCCGCGGTGGATGTGCTCGATTTGGGTATTGGCGCTGACACACAAGCCTATCTGGCAAGCGCAGCCCCATACCCGCTGGTCTACCCGGCAGATGGGCAGCCGGGTA
>JACUUU010000402.1 GCA_014859065.1 Anaerolineales bacterium | reverse complement strand
GTTAGCGTTTGACACCATCGCCGCATATCACGCGATGGAGGCACCGCCGCCGCACATTGTCTACCGCGGACACAATCACAGACGCGCAGACAGTGGCGGCAACTTCGAGGGCACGCTTGCCATATTGGGTCCAGCGTGGCAATTGAAGACCGAGTTCGTCTACCGCATCGGAGCAGAGAACAGCGTCGCGCATGTTGGCGGTGACGTGTTTTATTGTTTCAATGCCCTTTCGGGCTTTATTTGATTCTGACGCATCCTGAGGGCAATCTTATAGGGACAGAAGTAGGCCGGTTTCAATGCCCTTTCGGGCTTTATTTGATTCTGACCCACAATCTTATGATCTTTTATTGCGCGCACCTGGTCAGTTTCAATGCCCTTTCGGGCTTTATTTGATTCTGACCGCATTCATTGAATTATAAACCAACTTGCAATTTTCTTATGATGGTTTTGTATTCTATTATTCTTTTTATCCTGATCCAGCCTGATTTTGATGCTCATTATTCTTTTTTTAATGTCACCTTTTTGCTGCGCACCCCTGGACAGAAATCTGCCCATTCACCCATAATTTTGTCGGGGGGTGCGCAAACACATAGAATTGTCGTTATTTCCTTGCAGCCGGGCAATGGCAAGCGGAATTCTACACAAGATTATAAAATGATCACCTGAGGAGGTTCGGTAACCTTGCCGACACCCAGCGTGCGTACTTTCGGACGGCATATGGCGCACAGCAAGTAAATTCTCAGGCTGTCCTCATCCTCATCCATGATTTTTTTCATCCTCTTTAACAGTTTTTCCAGCTCTTTTGGATTGAGATAGGCTTCGAACACGCTGTACTGAACCCTCTCTCCGATCGATTCCAGATAGCGGGCGATCTTCAGGCGCCGGCGGTCATCAGGGACATCGTAAGTTAACAGGTAGAAATCTCTGGCAGCCACCCTGGCACTCAGCCTGGCAAGAAATCGGCAATCATTTGAAACCCATCCCCTCATAACCTGGCGAATCATCCATGATGCGGCTGGCGATCTGGCGCGCTTGTTCGTAGACGCACTGGCGCAGGGGAAACTGCATCCCTCTGCCAGGGTGGGTGAAGCGCTGCTCCAGTCGTTTTTCGTAAGCGGCCAGGAAGCTGCGCCGGCCGGCATCGTCCAGCACGACCGGTCGCTCGGCTGGCCCAGGAGAGAAATTTGCTGGCGTGATTGCCCCGCTGTTGCAGCACCACAGCACGACCCCATCAATAACCGGGCGGAACTCCTCTGCCAGGTCTAACCCCAGCGCGGGGCGGTTATAGGCTAACTCGTGCAGGAAGCCCGCGTAGGGGTCCAGGCCGCAGGTTTGCACCGCGCTGGTTGCCAGTTGGGTGAGCAGGGTATATCCAAACGAGAGCAGCACGTTTACTGGGTCGCGTGGTGGTCGGCGGTTGCGATCGCGGAAATTCCATTCTTGACCGAACAAACGCCGGAAGCCGCGAAAATATGCCGCGCTGGCGGACCCTTCCAACCCCAGCAGTCCCGAAACGCTGGTCTTGTTGGGGATGCTGTCGAGCGCTGCCCGTATCTGTTGGACACATTTTTCGATTTCACCATCGCCGTTGCTGCGGTTGTGTCTGAGCAAGAGCACCCGCATATGTTTAAGTTTGGCGGTTGCAAAACCTTTAGCCATCTCCAAGGCAAAATCAGGCTTTCCGCTCATGGCATATTGCGCCCGGCGCAACGGCACGTGGGGTGTCAGGCTGCCCGTCAACCGGCCTCGAAATTCTCCAGCTCGCTTCAGGAAGACCACTTCGCTGCCCTGGTCAAGCAATGCCGCAATTGCCGGGGTTGTCAGGCTGATATTGCCGAACAGCACTACCTGAGAAATATGCGAGACTGGTACGTTGACCAGTATTTCACTGTCCAGCTCAACCTGCAAGCGGCGGTTAGTGATGCGAATCTTCGCGCCCTGTTGGATCAAGTACAAAGGATGCATGTGGGGTCTTCAATTTTGGATTTTGGATTTGGAATTTTGGATTGAGAATTAGATTGGAATGGGGATTTCAGATGGTAATTTAGTTAGCTCTCTTTAAATTTGGCGGCACTGTCCGAGCCCCATACTGGTGCTGGCGCCCGCGCCCGAGAATAGGGCAAAGGCTGCCAGGGCGGCTAACACGCTCATCCAGTAGCGATCATAGCTCAGGCTGGCGTAGCTGATCTCGCCCACCGCCCCGCTACGCACCCCACCTTCTTTGATCGGAACCGCCCGCGAAGAAAGCTTGTAACGCCCAATCCCCAGGCATTCTGCTGCATAGCGGCGTGCTTCAAGCGGAAAGGCGATGGGGGCATAAGCGTTCCATTTTTCCAACAGGCTGCCGAAGAGCAGTTCGGGCAAAGGGATGGGCACCTGCTTTCCGCCCGACTTGAATGTCGTCGGTGAGGTCAGCACGAAGCTGAGCCGTCTGGGTGGCGGCTGGCGCGCCAGCAGGTAGTCCGCGCCCAACTCCTGGTAAAGGGCGTTGGCTGCCCAAGGGGAAGTTGTAATTTTGGGTTGCGAATTTTGGATTGCGAATTGGGCGTCTTGGGGATGGAACGATGGTTGGGTATCTTCGATCAAGAAGGGCAGGTGGTCGAGTTCGATGGTCTCCCCGTGCGCCAGTGGTCCGCTCTGGCTGGCTTGCAGCAAGATCGTGGTGAGTTCTTTTTGGATAGATGTCAGGCGCAAGGTGTAGTTGCCTTTTTCGTCAAATCGCCGCTTGGGGAAGCTGCCCAT
>JACUUU010000048.1 GCA_014859065.1 Anaerolineales bacterium | reverse complement strand
ATACGCTATTTTCGCCATTGGTACCCTAGGATTCTTAGGCATCGGTCTGCCTCCACCCGATCCAGATTGGGGCAACATGGTTAACGAAGCCCGGACCTTTATTTTTACGAACCAATGGGCAGTTGTTTGGCCGGCAGTTGCCATCGCCACCCTGGTTATTGGGCTGAATTTATTCGCCGATGGGTTGCGGGAAGAACTCAGCCGCTATCAAAAATGACGAATTTAAAGGTAAAAAGGTTGCGTATTTGGAGCTCGTATGGATAAAAGCAGAAAAGTGGTAGAACGAGACGATGCGCCGGTCATAAAAATCCAGGACCTGGCGGTCGCGTATAAAGTGCGTGGCGGTGAAATCGAAGCGGTCCAAAACGTCTCTTTCGATATCTTTCGCGGCGAGACACAAGGTATTGTGGGGGAATCCGGCTGTGGTAAGAGCACTGTTGCCTGGGCAATTGTCAATTTCCTGGGAGCCAACGGTTACGTCAAACGGGGCAGCATAAAATTCATGGGGCAAGATTTGGTAGGCAAAAAGGGCGAGGAACTGCGCCGTCTGCGCGGTGACCAGATCGCTATGGTTTACCAGGACCCTATGCAAGCCCTGAACCCCTCTATGCGTTTGGGTGACCAGTTAAAAGAAGTGCTCACTGTTCACCGCGGACTAAGCGAGGAAAAAGCCAGAAAACGCTGCATCGAGATGCTGGAACGCGTCTACATGCCTGATGCAGCTAACGTGATGAACCGTTACCCACATCAAATTTCTGGTGGACAACAGCAGCGGGTGGTCATCGCCATGGCGCTGCTCAACAACCCGGCTCTGCTGATCATGGACGAACCAACCACCGCCCTGGATGTCACCGTCGAGGCAGCTGTCCTTGACCTGATTGCTGAGCTACGCCGAGATTTCGACACCGCCATCATGTATATCTCCCACAACTTAGGTGTCGTGGCACGTGTCTCTACTCGGGTAGGAGTGATGTACGCCGGAGAGATGGTCGAACGTGCAACCGTGGAGGAGATTTACAAGAACCCTCAACATCCGTACACCCAGGGCTTGATCCGTTGCGTACCCAAGCTGGGTTCAGATAAAACCAGCAGCATCCTTTATCCCATTCGGGGGCGCGTGCCGCCACCTGATAAACGCCCCAGCGGTTGTATTTTCGCCCCCAGATGTGATTATGCCCAAGACCTGTGCCGTGATGAGAGACCTCGCCTGCGTGAGCTGCCCAGCGGTAGCTGGGTATCCTGCCATTTCGCAGAAGAAATCGATCCGCATCAGTGGGAACCATCCGAAGACCTGACCATAGCACAGATCAGTACCACCGAGGGGAATGGAAAGCCTATCCTGGAAGTAAAGGATCTAAAAAAATATTATCAGGTCCCGGGGAGTTCGCTAAAAGATGTGCTCGGCCTAAGCAAACCAGGTTTGGTCAAGGCAGTAGAAGGTGCAACATTCTCCGTGCACAAAGGAAAGACACTGGGAATCGTTGGCGAATCTGGATGCGGCAAGAGTACTTTAGTAAAAACCATCATCGGCTTGGAGGACAGCACTGCTGGAAAGGCAACTTTTATAGGTTTTGATATTACCAAGGGCTTATCCCAGCGCGGTAGCCAGCTAATCAAAGAGCTGCAAATGGTCTTCCAGAATCCAGATTCGACCATGAACCCCTCGTTTACCATTGGACAGCAAATAGCCCGTCCAATGCGTTTGTTCAAAACTGTTCCCAAAAACCAGATTCGCCAGGAGGTAATCAAGCTGCTGCGCGCCATGCGTTTAGGAGCAAATTATTACGATCGCCTCCCCCGTCAGCTCAGCGGTGGTGAAAAACAGCGCGTGGGAATCGCGCGCGCCCTGGCAAGCCATCCTGAAGTAGTACTATGTGACGAACCTGTCAGTGCTCTGGACGTATCTGTGCAGGCTGCCATCTTGAACCTCCTGTTGGAAGTTCAATCCGAGTTTGGCACCACCTTGATTTTCATAGCTCACGATCTAAGCGTTGTGCGTTTCTTCTCGGACTACATCGCGGTCATGTATCTTGGCCAGATCGTCGAACTCGGACCTGCGGAAGCGATCTATAAGCCACCCTATCATCCATACACAGAAGCACTGCTTTCGGCGGTGCCCATTCCCGACCCCAGCGCCAAACAGAAACACATCCGCCTGGAGGGTACTGTGCCCAGCTCGATGAACACACCCCCAGGCTGCCGATTCCATACCCGCTGCCCGCGCCGAGAAATGCTTGCAGATCCTGAAATTTGCCTGACCACCCCTCCCTGGCGAGATGTGGATGAAGATCACCGCATTTTCTGCCATCACTCGCTTGAGACACTATCAAAACTTGATCCTGTCATCACTACAACCTAAGGAATTAAGCGATGCTTGTAAAAGATTGTATGACCCGCCATCCAACCCTGATTTCCATCGACACACCACTCATGGAAGCCCAACGTATAATGGTCGAGAACAAAATCCGCCACTTACCTGTCGCTGGTTCTGGAAAACGCCTCTTAGGATTGGTTACCCGCCAGCGCCTGGCTTTTAAACCCGATTTCCTTGCCAGCTTGAATGTGTGGGAGATCACACGCTATCTTTCCAGCATGACCGTAAAAGACGTTATGCTCAAAGCCAATCAGGTTCAAACCACAGAACCAGACCAAACGGTCGAACGGGCAGCAAAGGTCATGACTGACAAAAAGATTGGCTGTCTGCCGGTGCTGGAAGAAGACATCGTTGTTGGAATCCTCACAGAAGTTGATTTGCTGCGCTCTTATCAGGTCATGTTGGGACTGCCCTTTCCAGGGGTGCGGGTTACCATTCGCATGCCGGATCGCCTGGGCGAGCTGGCAAAGATCACCAGGGTTCTAGGAGATAACCAGCTGGGCGTTGTCAGCATCGGTGCTTACCCGGCCCCTAGAAAAGAAGGGTTTTATGATGCCGTGCTGAAAATACCTCGCGTATCACAGCAAGAAATCAGGCAAATCCTCAACCAGATTGAAGGACAAGAGATCATCGAAATGCGTGTCGACGAGTGAGGTAGATATAGAAAACTCAGTTATCACTGTTCGTGATTTCCGCAAAAAGTACGGCGCAGTTACGGCGGTAGATGGCATTTCCTTCAACGTCGAGCAGGGACAAATTTTTGGCTTATTAGGGCCTAACGGCGCAGGTAAAACCACTACTCTGGAGTGCCTGGAGGGCATTCGCAGAGCTGATGGCGGCTCGCTGAAGGTTCTTGGAGTAGACCCCATCCGAGAACCGCGCCATCTGAGCAGCCTGATTGGTGTCCAGCTGCAAACTTCTGCCTTACCCCCCACGATGACCACACGCGAAGCTGTGAAGTTCTTCTGTGCCTATCACGGTGTACCCGCGCGCTACGACCTGCTGGAACATCTCGGGTTGGAAGGTAAAATCAACGCCCAATACAACCAGCTTTCAACAGGGCAGCAGCGCCGGCTTTCCCTGGTTCTGGCTATCGCTCACAATCCTCCAGTACTCATATTGGATGAACCTACCGCAGGCTTGGACGTTGGATCGCGGACGACTTTACACAACTTGATGGCAGAACTGAAAGCGCAAGGCACCTCGATCCTGCTGGCAACCCATGATATGGCTGAGGCAGAAAAAATGGCTGATTGGGTCGCCATCCTGCTTCACGGACAAATTGTAGCTGCAGGAACCCCTCGAGAGATTACCGCTGCCGGTTCAGGATTGACCCGCATTTCTGTACGCACCGAGGAATCATTATTGCACACCTCCAAGAATGATTTCCCTGCCGTGCAGCAGCGGATCATCAAAGACGATTATGCGGTTTACTACAGCACAGACCCTGGTCCAACCGTTGCAGCCCTGCTAGAATTCATCAAAAATAATCAGGACAGATTGGTAGACCTACGGGTAGAACGTCCCAACCTGGAAGAGCGTTTCTTGGAAATCACTACACCAGGAGCTCCTTCATGAAGGCATTCAGCAATCATTTTGCTTTCGAATTCAAGACAGCCCTGCGCAACTCCACCCAGATGCTGATGAATTACCTGTTCCCCCTGGTATTCTACGTCATGATGGGACTGATTATGACCTCCATCAATCCGGGATTTAAAGACATCCTCATCCCTGCTATGATTGTCTTTATCTTCATGGTGAGCGCGCTGTTGGGAATGCCTGGTCCGATGGTAGAATCACGCGAGGCTGGGATTTACCGCAGCTTTAAGATCAATGGCGTACCTGCCTTATCCATCCTGGCTATCCCGGTCTTGACCACGCTTTTCCATAGTTTCATCGTCGCCGCCATTATAGCCCTGACAGCGACACCGTTATTCGGCGGTAGCGCACCGACCAGCTGGCTCAACTTGATATTGGTATCGCTTTTAGGCGCATTTGCTTTGGGTGGGCTTGGCGCTCTGATCGGGGTGGTGTCCACTGGCGCGCGGTCAACCGTGCTTTGGGCTCAGGCTGTTTTCCTGCCTTCCATGCTGCTCGGGGGCTTGATGATGCCGCTTGAATTTATCCCAGAATCTATGCTGCCTTTCAGCGCGCTGCTTCCTCCCACACACCTGATGCAGGCATTCCTTGGCTTTGCATATGAGACCGCAACTACCTTTGACCTCTCGGTTTCAATTGCCGCCCTGCTGGCAGGTGGGTTTTTATCTGCAGGTCTAGCGCTCTACCTCTTCGATTGGGATAGCCAGAACCAGGCTCGCCGGGGGCATCCATTGTTAGGTTTGCTCGCGTTATCGCCCTATCTCATCGCATCTTTGTTTCTATTCCTGCGCTGAGAAAATGTGATCCATAATTCACTCAGCTAGACAATCATATATTTCTTGTTAGGAACGATTTTTGTCTTTTCTGTTTGGTTCGAGATCTTTACAAGAATTGATATAATGCTTCCAAATGATAGCTATTGAATTGAACCAGGTCCAGAAAACTATTGGCAATAGCAACGCGCTCGAGATCAAATCGCTCATTGTTGAAAGTGGTGAATTGGCTGCGGTAATTGGACAGGCAGGCTCAGGAAAGACAATTTTATTAAAAATACTTACCGGAAATACCATACCTACCTCCGGTACCGTTCGCCTGCTTGGCTTAGATCCTGTTAAAGCTAAAAAGCAACTCAACCATAAAATTGGTGTCCTATTCTCAGAGAATGGCTTATACGAACGGCTATCTGCCCTTGAAAACCTTGGCTTTCATTGCCGCCTTCGCCACTTGCCCAAAACTAGGGCTATGGCTGTGCTTGAGCAGGTCGGGCTTGCTGACCGAGCTTCCGAACCTGCCAGCCGATTGCCCCCCAGCCTCGCCCGCAGGTTAGCTTTTGGTCGCACGATCCTCCACCAGCCTGCGATCTTGCTGTTAGAAAAACCTTTCTCCGGCTGCGACGACTCCTCTGTGGAACACTTATCCCGATTGATGCGCCAATTCGCTAAGGAGGGGACAGCAATCCTCGTCCTGTCTCCGGAAACTGGAGATCTGGATAGCTTGTGCCAAACGATTCACTTTCTGGAGAAAGGACAACTGGTGAAATCTTACTCTCCTCAGGCAAGCGATCTTATCGAAATCCCCTTTAAAATCCCTGCCCGTCAGGAAGATCAGGTAGTGCTGGTCAATCCTGCCGATATCCTATATATATCCACTGAAAATGAACAGACTTGCCTGAATACTGTTTTTGAATCAATTGCCAGTCATTTGACCATTGGAGAACTGGATCAAAGGCTATCTCACAATGGTTTCTTCCGCGCCCACCGAAGTTATCTGGTAAACCTTCAACGAGTCAAAGCTGTTGTGCCTTACACCCGTGACAGCTTTACATTGATATTGGATGACGCCCAATGCACCGAAATCCCCCTAAGTAAATCTTCTGCACGCAAATTGCGAGATTTGCTAGGGTATTAACGCCGTTCACCCCCAGTTAACTGCCATTTAACCGTTCTTTTCGCTTATTACCGGTATTTTGTTGAAATTATGCCTGGGATTTGCTACATTAATATCAGACACGAGGAGACGAAATGAAAGAATTTTATCTGCCAACCAAAATAACTTGGGGCTATCTCCTATTCGTGCTGATAACCGATCTATTGGTTTAATTGAAACGAGGAGAGAGATGAACCCCATAGAGGTCGAACACCTTTCCCGCACCTTCAATGGCTTGAAAGCTGTAGATGACGTCAGTTTCTCAGTGAGAGAAGGAGAAGTTTTCGGTTTCCTGGGACCCAATGGGGCTGGGAAGACTACCACGATTAACATGTTGATCGGCCAACTCAAACCAACCTCCGGGCGAGCCTGTATTATGGGTTGGGATATAAACGCTCAAAAAGATAAGATCAAGCAACACATCGGGGTAGTCCACGAGCACCAGAATCTCTACGAACGCATGTCTGGTCAAGAAAACCTGGTGTTCATCACCCGTTTGCACGGTGTTAATCCACGGCGAGCTGATCAGATGCTGGAGAGGGTTGGCTTAGGGGAGCATGCAAAAAAACGCATCCAGCATTACTCTAATGGCATGAAGCAACGCTTGTTGATTGCTCGAGCACTGTTACACCAGCCACAGGTGCTTTTTCTTGACGAACCCACGCGTGGCTTGGATCCCAGTGTCGCCGTGGAGATACGCAAGTTGGTGAAAGAATTGGCTGCAACAGGTGTAACCATATTCCTGACTACTCATTACATGGATGAGGCTGACCAACTCTGCCAGCGGGTTGCCTTTATCAACCAGGGCAGGATCGAAGCACTGGATACACCCGAGCAGCTAAAAGTTTTTCATGGAAGCTGCACCACAGTCATAACCTTAAAAGATGGCCACAAGCACAACCTGTCGCTCGACACCGCCGAGGAGCGTCAACGACTGGCAGACTGGTTGGCAGAAGACTCCATCTTAGCCATGCACTCCGGCGAAGCCACACTAGAAGAGGTCTTCCTTAAATTGACCGGAAGGAGTCTCCTTTGATGAACACCCGCGCAATTTGGACCATTGCTCGTAAGGACCTGCTGGATGCAGTCAGAAATCTGTATATCCTCTTCGGGTTGACCTTACCCCTTGGCCTGGCGCTGCTTTTTCGCCTGATGTTCCCCACAGATGGAGAGACCCTCACCTTGTCCATTGTTCTTTGGGACCCTGAGAATTCGCGCCTGGGCGCAGATTTACGCTCTCACCCACAGGTGCAGGTCCTGGAAGCTTCCTCTGCTGATCAGGTTGCCGATGAAGTGGCTGCGAAAGCGGTAGGAGGTTTGTTGATCCCGCAGGGTTTTGATGTAACTGTAGATGCTGGAGATAGACCCGAACTGGTCATTTTCATAAACCAGCGCCATGGAGGTGGAGAGATCGCTGCCTTCCAACAATTGGTGGTAGAACAAGTCTGGTCTTTGGTTGACCAGGATTTTCCCGCCCAGATTGTGGTCAACCCGGTGGCTGCTGGGATTGGGATGGGAGGTCTAGAAGCCTTTCAGATGGAGCGTTTCTTGCTGATTATGCTCCTGATCATGGCTTTGGCGATGGCTGGCAGTTTCATGGTTCCCACTTTGCTGGTAGAAGAAAAAGAAAAACACACCCTGGAGGTCTTGCTGGTCGCGCCTGCCAGCGCGGCAGATGTGGCTGCTGGTAAAGCCATCACTGGGATGGTCTACAGCTTGCTAGGGGCGGTTATCTTGCTGGTCCTCTATCAGGGCTGGTCCGGAAATTGGATCCTGACTTTGGTAGTGCTATTCTTAGGAGCGCTTTTCACCGTCGGTGTGGGATTACTGATGGGCGCTCTCTTCCGCAACACCAATCAGGTGAATACCTGGTCAAGCCTGGTCATGCTGCTACTGATATTCCCCACCTGGGTTGGCATCATCGGGCCGGTCTCCATATTGGATATCGCAGTTAAATTCATCCCCACTCATTACCTGGCACACTCTTTACAATTAACAATAGCTGGAAACGTCCAGTTTAGTTCGATCTCGGGTAGCCTGGCTGTTCTGGTGGGAAGTGTTGTGGCAATTTATGCCATTATAGTTTGGGCTATTGGAAGAGAGAGGGGATGATTTATGGATATTTTGTCTTGACTTGAGACAAAAGTGGATGTACAATGACACAAAGATACAATTGTACAATAATTAGGGGAGGATCTCTTCTATGCTGTTCAATCTTGATTTCCGATCAGGAAAACCGATCTATGTCCAAATTGTGGAGCACATCAAGTACTTGATCGCCAGTGGAGAACTGAAACCAGGAGACCAGCTTCCCCCTGTTCGGGAGTTAGCAGCAGATCTGCAAATTAGCTTCAACACGACCGCCCGAGCTTATCGCATATTGGATGAAGCCGGAATACTTTCCACCCAACATGGCAGAGGCACTTACATACTGGACCCCTCCTCTGCACGTGAGTCTGAAAGGTTGCGCAGCGAATCATTGGAAACACTTACCAAGGACTATTTGACAGCAGCGAGGCATCTGAACTATTCACCTGAAGAGATATCCACTGCATTCGAACGCCATCTCATCAAACACCAGGAAAGTGACAATAATTATTTTTAATTTCAGAACACCAAGGAAGAACGTCATGATTAAGAATTCTCATGTTTTCATCCTATCGGTCATTTTTCTGAGCATTGCATTTATACTGGTTTCATGCGCGCCACCAGGCACCGCCTCTGTTTCCGAAGACTACATCCGTAATTTGGCACAGGACAAGATGCATGCCCTCAACGAGGGAGACTATGCCTCCTTCTGCCAGGACTTCAGCGACCTGCTCAAAGAAGCCTTTACTAAAGAGGAATTCATCGATTTTCGAGAGACGGTCCTCAATACTAGCGGTAGATTTGAGACAATAACAAACTCGCGCATTTCCAGAACTCAGGATAGAGATTATGTCGCCTATATTTTTTCCACCAGGTTTGAAGAGGAAAATGTGACCCTCACCCTGGTCTATGCCATCGATGGCGACCTGGTTGAAGGCATTTTCTTCAACGCCCCCAAACTGAATCAAGCATTGCAATCACAGTAAAAAATCAATTGGTCTATTCAATCTTTTCCGGATATTATCTTTCAGCCATTTAAGGAAAGACAAATGAACGAGAAACTCACAACCGATGAAAAACTAATAGCCGCCATCGCTCATGGGTCGATTGTGGCGAATGGGCTTGGCATCTTAGTAGGAGTGGTTGTCTTCCTGACACAGCGGGAGAAATCACCTTACGCTGCCAGGCAAGGTATCCAAGCTGCCATTTTCCAATTGCTCGGATTTATAGCCATGATAGCCTTATGGATAATTTGGGGATTTTTTTATGCGTTAACATTCATCCCCATCATCCAAAACCCCGATCTATACCAGGATGCACCACCACCGATTTTTTGGGTCGGCTTGGCATCGATGGTCATCCCACTGGCGTTCATGGTTATCTGGGGCTTGTATGGTTTATGGGGCGCCTTACAATGCTGGCGTGGGCGGGATTTCAATTACATCTTATTAGGTAAATTGATACCAACCAACTGGACTTAACCACAAGACCTAATTCAGATTGAGTTTTCCCACCATTAACGTGGTACGGTTACTTTATTAATGAAACACTATCAACAACCTGGTCATCAGGTCAGAATAAACACTCCTCACCCGACCAGGCAGTATTTCAGTCATCTAACTGATGCCTGACACATCCATAAACGTATAATAAATGCAGCTCATCCACTACTGATCATTCACAATGAAGGGAGAAAAATGGACAGGCAAATTTCACTGAAAACCTACATGATCAGCACTCTGATCGTATGGCTTGCGATCCTGGTCGCTTCAGCTGCTATCCTACAAGACTCACCCTACTTCAACCAGATGCTGCTCATCCTGGCAGGAGGAATTGTTTGGTTCGTGATCATCCTACCTGCCGGGCTATTCAAGGAAGGTCTGGAAAAATAGATAAAAAGTGATTGATGTCCTCGATCCTAAGTTTCCTTAAGCCCTCCTGGCTCAAGTTTATCTTCTTGATTGAACTGCCAATTTATTTGCTTATTGAACTATTTATTCAAGGTCAACCAGCTCTCGCGCAAAGTTATGTACTATTGATCCCTCTTGGGTTTTATTATCTGGTAGCCTGTATTTTGATCTACTTGCACGAGGATAGAATTAGGCTGGAAAGTATAAGGATTGGGGTTGGAATTGCATTACTTTTGATTATTATCGATCAAAGCCTCAAAATGATCATCCTGAATAAACTTAACGTAGGGGAGGCTCTACCGCTGATCCCAGGAATCCTCTATTTGACGCATGCACAGAATATTTACGGATCTTGGCTCGTGCAGACATTCAACTTGGATTTCATTGGTCATGGTTTATTGATTGCCCTGGTAGTCATCAGCCTGCTTTTTACGATCTCTGTTTATCGCTACTACAGCCATACTGGAAGGAGTAGTTTACTGGCAGATATGGCTTTTGTTTTCTTTCTAGCCGCTTTCATCAGCGCTTTTACCGACATCGCCTGGCGCGGGTTGGTCGTCGATTTCATCCAGCTGCCTGGATATGTCATCGCTGATTTCAAAGACATCTATTTGTGGTTTGGCGCTGCCTGCCTGGTAGCTGAACTATTCGACAATCCTAACAGGTACTGGAAAATGAGTATAATTGAGTATATTCGAGCAATCGGTCGGGTAATCCGTTTTCAGTTTCAATCTAAAATCAACCATTAAATCAGATTAGATTAATAAGGAGAAATCAAAATGTCTGAGAATAGCACCCAAAGGTCAAAAAAGAGAGGCATATATACCGGTTCGGGTATTGTCATCGGCGCTGCCATCGGTCTAATTTTTGGCTTACTTTTGCTGGAAAATATCGTGGTTGGTCTGATCATTGGCGCTGCTGCTGGCCTGATACTCGGCGCGATTATGGATGTTTTGAGAAAACCGTAAAGTAAACTTGTAACTTTCCAGCCAGCAATATGTTACCATTGGGGGGTTTCTATTGTGACATTTTGTCTATTCCGATCACACGACGGATAGATTAATTGTTGATGATATCCCTATTGTCCCCTGTAATTAAATCTGGTTAGTGAATCATGAAACAACAAGAGTCGGCATTAAGTGTAAATAACATATCGAAAAATTTCGCGACTGTCCGGGCAGTGGATGATCTCTCTTTTGAGCTCCACTACGGAGAGATATTTGGGCTGCTCGGGCCTAATGGCGCTGGTAAGACGACAGCTATTCGCATGGTTCTGGACATCATCAAACCCGACAGCGGAAAGATCAGCATTTTGGGTGGTCCCATGGATGAGGCGAAGAAAGAACGCATTGGATATTTACCTGAAGAGCGTGGTCTTTACGATGACATGAAACTCCTGGATACCCTTGTTTTTTTGGGCCAGCTTAAAGGTCTTACTCGTCAGAAAGCGCTCGCCAGGGCAGAAGAATACCTGCGTGAGATGGATTTGTGGGAAGCTCACGACCGCAAAATCTCCGCCCTAAGTAGGGGTATGAATCAGAAAGCTCAATTTATAGCCGCCAGTTTGCATGATCCAGAACTGATCATTGTCGATGAGCCGTTTAGTGGCCTCGATCCGGTCAACACACGCATCATAAAACGCCTGATCTATCGGATGCGCGACCGTGGCGCGGCGATCATCATGAGCACGCACCAGATGAACCAGGTTGAAGAGATGTGCTCCCGCATCCTGCTGATCGACAAAGGTCGCCAGGTGCTTTACGGTGATTTGACCAAAATTCGACAAGACTTTGCCCCAAATGCAGTCGAAGTCGAGGCGGTAGGTGAATTATCTCAAATACCGGGCGTTGAACGGATAACTCGGCAGGATGGTCGCCATCGCCTGCTGCTTCAGGAAGGAGTGCCACCAGACAAGGTGCTGAAGGACTTAGTGAACCTTGCTGGTATTTCAGTGCAGCATTTTGAGCGGGTGCAATCCTCCATGGAAGAGATCTTTGTGCGGTTGGTAGGGCACGAAGTCCATGAGGAGACGGAAACAGAATGAGAAAAATTTGGTTGATCGCCACAAACGTTTACCGCACACGTGTCCGCTCAGGCACCTTTTTGTTCCTCACATTCTTCCTCCCCCTGCTCATGGTTGTCGCCGGGCTGATCGTGCCTCTTTTTTTATTCCGGGATGAGGACAGCGTGCAAAGGATGGGAATCATCGATCAGACCCTGCAACTGTCCCTGCCCAGCAATATCCAGACGGAGGAAACTTCTCTCAACCTGATACATCTTGCGGATCTCGAGCAGGCGCACAATGAATTTCAAGCCGGTCACATCGATGCTTACCTGGTGATCCCCTCAGGCTATTTCGAAGGTGAGACGGTAGTATTTTATGGGGAAGACCCACCAGGTACAACCCTTACAATGGCGCTTGAGCGTCTCCTGCGCGCCAGCCTGTTGCCTGATGAGCCTGAGACCCTCCTGGATCTCATCGAAAATCCCTCCGAGGTGATTTATATTGAACAATCCACTGGGACAGAAATCACGTCGCCATTCGGGTTGGCTGCCCGCATGGCAACACCGGCAATTATTGCATTCCTTTTCGCCATGGCGGTCGCGTTTTCCAGTGGTCAGTTGGGTTCGGCGATCGTGCGCGAGAAAGAACAACGTGCCATGGAAATCGTGATCACCTCCCTGAGACCCAGTCAGTTGGTGGCGGGGAACGTTTTAGGTATGTCGCTGCTGGTTCTCACCCAGTACAGTATCTGGATCTTAGGAGGCATAATCGCCCTGATGTTATTCGCTTCTGGCGGTGCTGAAATAGGCGCAATTATGCTCCCCTGGAGAGCCATTCTCTGGGGAATACTCCTTACCCTACCGGGTTTTTTACTCTTTGCTGTCTTGGCCGCTGGAGCTGGTGTCATCGCTGGTGACAACCAGCAAGCTCAGCAGCTGGCTTCCATCGTTGGCCTCTTTGCATTCGTCCCATTGTGGTTTACCGCTCTCCTGATTACACAACCGGACGGGAGTATTGCAATTGCCCTGACCCTGTTTCCACTCACCGCTCCCACAGTCGCATTAGTACGCATGGTTTTCTCTGAAGTACCTACCTGGCAGCTGCTTGCCAGTTGTGCCTCCCTCTTGGTCAGTCTTTTGTTGGCTGTCTGGATTGTCGCCAGGATCTTCCGGGTTGCGATGCTGGTTTACGGGCAGCCTTTTCGCCCAGTTCAAATTTGGAAAGCCCTACTCCAGTCTTGAAATGGAGATCGCATGAAACACATCTGGCTTGTTGCCAACAAAGAATTCATCCATCGGGTCCGCAGTCGCGGCTACATCCTCGCGACCCTCATAGTTCCGGTAAGCATTTTCATATTGATTGCAGTTTCCGGCAGATTCGATTTCAGCTTCGAGCCAACCGAAGAGCAAGTTATTGAACCCCCAACGGGCATTTACAGCCTGATCGGATATGTAGACCTGGCAGGTTATATACAATTCATCCCCGCAGACCTTCCTGGAGATCTTTTTCAAGACTTTCCAGATATCAACGCTGCCAATCAAGCCTTACAGGCGAAAGAGATCGAGGTATATTACCTGATACCGGAGGGATACTTGGAACATCGGCAGATCAAACGGGTGAGCGTCAATCTCCCCTTTGGTGGTGCATCTGATATTCAATTGTTCAACATAGTCCTATCGAGCAACTTGTTTCCCGAATCAAGCCCGGAGGAACTGGCTCTTATCCGGTATCCTTTCGGCGCATCGCGACCTCAGTTCGTGGAAATCACAGCACAAGATCTTGTCCCTCGACCAGAACCGGAATTTGGGGTTGAGCCGCCAGACCAAGAGGAACAGATTGGTTTCGGTGTATCCATGATGCCCATGCTGGTCACAATGATAATTATCATCCCACTTTTCACCAGTGGAGGCTATTTGCTGCAAAGTTTATCCCAGGAGAAAAGCAACCGAGTGATGGAATTGCTGCTTTTGTCATTGCGCCCCAGCCAATTATTAGCCGGAAAACTTATCGGTTTTGGAGCATTGACTTTACTTCAATACGTAATCTGGGTCGTCTTTGCTGGAGCAGCTCTCACCCTAATGGGTCAGTCGATCCCCGAGATGCTCTCCGAAATCAACCTATCTGTTCTCGAGGTGCTTTACTTGATCTTATTCGCGCTGGGAGGTTATGCCCTTTACTCTGCTTTCATGGCTGGTGTCGGCGCGCTGGCACCAAATTTAGAAGGGGGTCGAACATTGGTTCTTATTGCAGCCTTGCCGATGTTCATCCCTTTCTACTTCTGGGTTTTTATCGTCAACGACCCCAATGGTGTTCTGGCTGTTGTTCTCAGCTTGATTCCCTTCTCAGCACCGGTGGCAATGCTCATGAGGCTGACAGCTGCCACCGTTCCAGGCTGGCAAATCGGGCTAAGTCTGGCTCTCCTTGCCCTAACCTCATACGGAATTATCCGCCTGATGGCACGCCTGTTCCAGGTGCAAACCCTGCTGAGTGGAGAAGCTATTTCATTGAAACGCATCTGGTTCGTTCTAAAGAATCCCTGATAACAACCATTTAGGAGTCTCCGATGAAAAGAAGCCAGCAGTGCCCCGAATATGGAAGCCGGGGTATATACACCTCGCAAATCGCAGCCAGAGGTGGGTATGGACCCGATCTCCTACCGGGAGCTCATCCCTGGTACCGAACCGGAAAGCTGGATGTGTACGTCTGTGAAAAGTGTGGTTTCTACTAGATCTTTGTCCCCGATCAGGATTTGCCAGGAGTGATCAATTCAAAATAATTTAAGCAGAATTGGCGAAGGCGTTAGTAATAGGTCGCTCCGGTTATTCCTGATCAAAGATTTCAGCTCTGCCATTGGTGAAAAAGGGAGAAAACTCAATAATAAGACCACGTGCTTCCCGCGACTGTGAACATAAAAATCAAGAATAATATAACTCCACAAATCCCTAACACGGTGAGAGCCAACTGTACATAACCTAAAATAAGACCTGCCGTCGCCATTCCATCTCCGCTTAATTTCCCTAGGCTTTCACGGATCTCTCGTTTGGCCATATGCCCTGTAATCACGGCCACAATAGATCCAACAAAAGGTAATAGAACCCAACTGAGAATACCTGACACAAGGCTCACAATTGCCAATGTGCTTGTCTGAACCTGTTCTTGTAGGGAATAATCCGTCATTGAACACTCCTTTTCATGATGTAGAATTTATCCTTGCTGTTAGCCATTAGTAGTTAGAATATTAACCATTGTTATCTATCGAACTCGTTTTCCATTGTTCATTCGTACAGCCACTAATTAATCTCTGTTATTGTAAACCCAGTATGCGATTTCAATCAATATTGAAAAGTGAGTTTTCAGGGATAACCTGGCTTCAATGAATAATAACCTATCTGAGCTCAAGAATACCTACTCTAAGTTATAATTCCTGCAGATATCCTAACTAGAGGCTGCTTGTCCATAAGGAAAGAAGCTCCTGATTTATAATCCTATTGGATGAAAACCGATTGTTCACAGTGGAATGATGCTTAAACGATTAATATTCTTACTCTTCGCACTCATCGCCTATTTGATCGTACACGAAGGGCTGCATGCGCTAATTGCCGTACCCTTTGGAGAATTCAGCGATTTCCTGGTCAAACCCTATGGCTTCGAGGTCATCTTCGTCACACCCCCCGCGGAACGCAGCGGTATCCATTGGCTATTCATTTCAGGGATGAGCAATTTTGCCACGATCATTCTGGGGTATATCCTGCTCTCTCAGCGTGAGCGCATTGCCCAAATCAGAATTGACTTTATCCGCTCACTTGGCTATTGGGTAACACTATTATTCTTGCTGGCTGATCCCTTGAACCTTTCAATTGGCCCTTTCATCTACGGTGGAGATGCCTTGGGAATTAGTCTGGGATCAGGGATTAATATTTATTTTATTCAGGCTGTGTTCTTGGTTGTGTTCTTGGTAAACCGCGAGCTTATCGCCCAATATCTGCTGCCAGCCTTCCGAATTGAGACCAAACACCCCTTGCTGTTACCCTGGTTGCGGTTTAGGGGTAATCAATCTGGCGGAGCACATCCTTAAATTACATAGAGAATCAACGTGCCTAATAGAAAATAATCCAGCCAAAATGCTCGCAGGTGAACACTAGACCTTCTTTTGGATCAATTTTACCCAGACCCACCAAACGAAAAATAGGATCAAAGTTAGGGAAGCAAAGGTGAACGTGGCAAATTTCATCTGATACTAGTGGAGAATGTCTAGCAAACTGAATAGAATCACGTCATTCCGTATTTTAGCTTCTTGAACCAATTGATCTGTAAAACCAGATCGCGAACACAGCGCATAACGGGTGTTGCAATCCTCAAATCTAGGAACTATCAACTTTGTTTTACGTTCAAGGTCTGCCAGAATATCCAATCCTACAGGTTTGGTAGTCCATTTGCATTCTACAAGCATAACATCAGTCTCCCCAATAACAACCAAATCAATTTCTTCGTGCGCATTCCACCAATTCCCAATATTCTTAGGTATAAAGGGAAGTTTTCCGGCCAAACCAAGAGACCAGAGAGCCTGACTGCAAATATCTTCAAACGCTAGGCTTGTGAATAAATCTAGCTGGGGAATAACCTGGTTGTTTAGGATGATCCCTGCCCCTCCACGTTCAAGCCGCGAACGGTTGGGAAGAACATA
>JACUUU010000401.1 GCA_014859065.1 Anaerolineales bacterium | reverse complement strand
ATGACAGAACACTTTAAGCATTGTCCAGGATATCTTGAGACAAATGCGAATATTATTTTTCATCCTGGACAATGCACTAGGGTAAACCAAATGTTATCCCTGATGTAGATTTCTTTGTACAAATCCGAAATACATACTTTATTAGATCTTGAGGATAAGAAATGAGGGTGGTTGAATTTTACCCCCGAAGTGGCGAAGACCGCAATCATGAACTGGAAGAAAGAATGTACAGGATCTGGGTTTCCGGTTCTGACAAGGATATTGACTTGCAAGCAGAAGAAGTGCTTGCTGCCCAGCTAGGTAAATCTCTGGATAATCGCTATACATTATTCCGAGGCGTTGAATTGCCAGGTGTGGACGTGATTATTCCATTTGTATTGGTTGGACCAACCGGAGTGCAGGTGTTCAACGCCAGTGGGCTGACTGGTATTTTTCGTGCTAGACAGGAAATTTGGGAAGCTGTTAGCGATGATGGTCAGAGATTTACTCCGATTCGACCTAATTTAATCGCTCGAACGATCTTGATAGCCCAGCTATTAGAAGATTATCTGGCAAACGAAGGTTTGCTGGTTATTTCTGCAGAACCAGTCTTATATTTTTTCCAGGCAGGTATTGACGTTGAAAGGGACGAATCAGCAGTTCGGATAATTATTCCCGAGGATTTAGAGCAATTCATTAACGAATTGATTAGGACTCCAGAGACTTTGAATACAGAGCAAATCAATCGTGTTTTGGATGTGCTGCTTAAATCATCTCCAGCGTACAATGGGATCGCCCTCAACGAACCCTCAACTAAAACGGATCACAAATTGGTTGGTATAGGTAAATTGCGGTTGCGATTCTGGCAATGGATAGTCTTAGGATTGATGCTGATCGTGCAGATACTATTGGTAATTGGCTTTATATTTATTATCAGGATGACGACTTGAATTATAGAGAGGAATAATTTTCCTTTGACAAGCCCTTTCCTTTCAATAATAATCCCTGCTCACAATGAGGAACACCGCTTGCCCATAACTCTGGACAGATTATTCGTTTTCCTGAGATCACAACCCTACACAGCAGAAGTATTGGTCGTTGAGAACGGCAGTCACGATAATACATTCCGGATTGCTCATGATTTCGCTGACGCATATCAACCTCCTGGTTTGGAGGGTTTCCCGGTGATGCGGGTATTGCAGGAATCTGAGCGAGGGAAAGGGAGGGCTGTTAGAAGCGGAATGCTGGCTGCAGAAGGCAAATACCGTTTCATGTGTGACGCAGACTTCTCTATGCCAGTCTCAGAAATTAACCGCTTTCTTCCGCCAGAGCAAACCGATGCCGATATTGTAATCGCATCGCGCGAAGCCCCGGGTGCTGTGCGATATGAGGAGCCTGTGCTTCGTCATCTGGTGGGACGTGCATATAACAATTTAATCCGCTTGATCGCTGTGCCAGGATTGCATGACACCCAGTGTGGGTTTAAGTGTTTTCGTGACCATGTGGCTGAAGAACTTTTTCAAAAACAGACGATTACTGGATGGTCTTTCGATGTCGAGGTGCTCTATATCGCTCAGCAACGTGGATATAAGATTGTTGAGCTGCCAATACCATGGCATTTTAACCCTGACAGCAAAATCAATATTTTTCGAGATTCTTTTCGAATGGCAATCGACCTTTTAACTATTCGTTTCAATGGTATTCGAGGGGTCTATAATGGCAAGGTTTGACCGCAGTCTCATCCCACATTTTCCTGATCTCAGCCTGGAGCGAGACTTATGGTCACGTGGCCTCCAAGTGGTTGCTGGAGTTGACGAGGCAGGCAGGGGAGCTTTAGCTGGTCCGGTTGCTGCAGCTGCTCTTGTCTTGCCTCCTGATCCTGAAGTGAATGGTGTATTGGATGGCTTGCGAGATTCCAAAATGCTTTCGCCACAAGCAAGAGAAATTTGGGCTTTACGTATATGTGAGATTGCGCTCACCTGGGCTGTTGGATTTGCATCTAACGTAGAAATTGACAGCCTTGGAATTGTCTCGGCAGTCCAGCAGGCAGCGTGGAAGGCGCTGGCCTCTCTCGAAATTCCTGCTGAACACTTACTTTTAGATTATATGTTTCTACCAGAACACCCCTGTCCCCAGACTTCGATGATTAAAGGTGATGCACGTTCATTGAGTATTGCCGGGGCTTCAATATTGGCGAAAACGAGCCGGGATGCTTTGCTCTGTGAATTGGATCAACAATATCCTGGTTACAATTTTAAAGGACATAAGGGATACTGCACATCTGAACATATGCGGGCTTTGATGCAGCTAGGTCCATCTCCAGTCCACCGATATTCATTCGCGCCGGTCAGAGAAGCCGAGAGCTTGGGAGTTATCTCCCCAATTTGACATGAGTTGTGTTTGGAAGCAGGTTATACAACATAGTCCACATCATCAGAAGAATACCTAGCAGAACAGCACTTTTGTTGGCTAATGATTAATTACAGATAATTTATTCATAGTAAGAAGGATTTATTCGATGGTCAGTTCAAGAGAGAAGGAGCAATTTGGTCTTTGGAGCAGCCCAGTATCCTCAACGATGTTAGCCCGCGGCATCACATTCAGTGATATTGCCTGGGATCATAATGGCACATTGGCATGGCGGGAATCGCGCGGTGATCGCGGTGTGATAGTTCTCCAAAGCGCAGATGGTCAAGCTGCCCGTGATTTAAATGATGACTATTTGGTGAGGGAATTTCAAAAGAAGGCGAACTTGTAGATTATGGCGTGAAGCTT
>JACUUU010000400.1 GCA_014859065.1 Anaerolineales bacterium | reverse complement strand
GATGCCTGGACAAAGCCTTAATTGTTCCATCAAAGACGTTCACTAATAATAGGAGCAAATTTGAAGGACCCCTAGATTCATCCAATGGGATTTGATTTTCCCCTCCCTGGTATAATCAGCAAATATTGATTAGTGCAACCGTAATAATGGAGGGGACAAAAAGAACGTGGGCTGGTCTTTTTTGATTGAGGAAAACGAATATCATCCAATTCTGACACGCGCGGAACCATTCCTTTTTATCGGTAAAACCAGACCTGATATTGGTTGCTTGCTGATTCATGGTTTTACTGGCACTCCGCTGGAAATGCGTGGTCTGGGTAAACATCTGGCAAAGGAAGGCTACACTGCATTAGGTATACGCCTGGCTGGACATGCAACCAGCCTTGAAGAAATGGCACGCACCCGTTGGACAGATTGGTTCAGCAGTGTAGTAGATGGTTACGAGATGCTGCAGGCTGCTTGTGAGCGGGTCTTTGTGATGGGACTATCATTGGGCGGTATCCTGGCGTTAACGCTGGCAAGCCGTTTTCCAGTTGCTGGAGCAGCTGTCTTTTCCACACCACATCATTTACCAAATGATCCACGCCTGCGGTATATAAAATTGATTGCTCTCTTCAAGCCGTACTTTCCCAAAGGATCACCAGGCTGGTTTGACCAAGATGCCTACAGCCGCCATGTTTGCTACCCAGCGGATCCAACCCGTGGCTTTGGTGAGCTGGTCAAATTGGTCAGAGTGATGCGCTCGGGATTATCACAAGTAAAAGCTCCTTTGTTAGCAATCTACTCCCGCCAGGATCCTACACTAAGTGCTGAAGATGGTCACATGGAGGCAATTCTGAATGAAGTTAGTAGTGATGACAAGAGCAGCATTTGGATTGAAGGCAGCGGACATGTTATCACCAGTGATGCCAAACGGCAGATTGTCTACGAGGCAGCCTCAATATTTGTTTCTGCACACATAAAATAATGGGGGTTAGCCAAACAAAAAGAGCCCTTTGTATATCCGTCGAGGGGCACCTTTCAAATCCTGATCAAAAAATTTCGTGCTTGACAAGATTTCAATATTAGATATAATTCAAATAATATTTAGACTAATCTAAAAAGAAATTTAATCACATGATAACACCTATTCACGAGGATTACTTGAAGACCATCTACACTCTCCAAGAAGACAAGGAGCGTGTATCTACCAATGAATTAGCTGAACGTTTGGGAGTCAGTGCTCCTTCAGCAACCAGTATGGTTCAAAAATTGGCTGAACTAAAGATGTTGGAATATGAACCTTATCGAGGTGTCAGGCTTACTTTGAGGGGTGAAAAGGTTGCCTTAAGAGTAATTCGATTGCATCGTCTGGTTGAGTTATACCTGGCAGAAGCCCTGGGATTGCCTTGGAATCAGGTTCATGAGGAAGCAGAGAAATTGGAACATGTCCTTTCAGAGATCCTGGAAGAACGTATCTCTGCTGCCCTTGGACATCCAACCATCGATCCCCATGGTGATCCCATTCCCGATCGCAGCTTGTGCATCGAACAACCTCAGGGACAACCCTTGACCGAGATTGAAGCTGGTCGTTGGGTTAAGATCATCCGGGTTTTAACCATGGATAACGAGCGATTGAGCTACCTGGGCAGTTTGGGGTTATATCCCAACACCCAAATCCGGTTGCTTGAAAAAGCTCCTTTTAATGGACCGCTGACATTTGAAGTTGGAGGCGACCATTACAGTATCGCTTCCGAGATGGCCGATCGAATCCTCGTGAAAGAGTTGAAGGACATTAATTTATGAGAATTTTTTATTTATTGGTACTGCTAGGATACTTATTAACAGCTTGTTCACCAGAGGCTATCTCGGGGATTCCAAATCAGGCAGATACCGCTGCCGATGGCCCCAAAGTGATTACTACCTATTCGGTGTTGTACGATTTAACCCGCAATGTGGCTGGCGAACGGGCTGAGGTCTCCAGCTTGGTTCCCGTGGGAGTCGATCCACATACATACGAACCCACCCCAGGCGATTTACGCCGCGTCAGCGAAGCTGACCTGATCATATACAACGGTTTTGGATTGGAGGTGTGGTTCAATAAGCTCATTGAAGCAGCTGGAAAACAGGACAAGGTGGTTGTAGCATCAGAGTTTGTTACTCCATACCTCATTGATGCCGAAGGTCCTTTTGCTGGGCTGCCCGACCCGCATGCCTGGATGGACCCAAGTATGGTCATGAAATATGTTGAGCGTATCCGCGATGCATTGATCGATATCGATCCTCAGGGAGCTGATGTTTACATTGAAAATGCCAAGCGTTTCTATGATGAATTAGCTGCCCTCGACTCCTGGATCCGCCAGGAAGTGCAAAAAATACCCCCTGAGAACCGAAAATTAGTAACCACCGAAAACGCCTTGCGTTACTTTGCAGAAGCTTATGGATTTGAAATTGTTGGTTGGATCTACACGCTTGCACCTGAGGAGGATATTCCTGCCAGGCGGTTGGCTGATTTGATTGAACAGGTTCGGAATAAAGAGGTGCTAGCGCTTTTTGTTGATGTTACCCTCAATCCACGCATGCTCGAAAGGGTCAGCGAAGAAACTGGGGCACCCATCGCGGGTTCCCTTTATATCGACTCGTTAAGTGAACCAGGTGATGGTGCGGACAGCTATTTAGCAATGATGCGTGCCAATGTTGAACTGCTGGTTGAAGGTTTAGGAGGGAGGCAATGAAACAAAGTCAAGTGCCAGCACTATTGGTTGAAAACCTGCGTGTATCATATAACTCCACTCCAGTGCTAATTGGCATTGACCTGCATATCGACCCAGGTTTGGTGGTTGGCATTCTGGG
>JACUUU010000399.1 GCA_014859065.1 Anaerolineales bacterium | reverse complement strand
TCCATCAACCCCCTGGACAAGCGGTGTCCGGTGCGATAATCCCAAACGTGACCCATCTCGTGTACGATGGTATACTTTGTCCAATCTTCGCTCTCACCGAAGACGGTATTGGTGAGTACAATGTCACCCATGACGTAAGCCAACAATCCTGGAGGAGCAAAAGCTAGAATCTTATCATTGTTCCATCTCCTGAATGCCACCCGTTTGAATTTATTGTGGAATTGATCATACGACATGACCCCTGGTGGATTAGGTGCAATGTCCTTGAGCGCTTCTTCTACCAGTTCGAGCTCTCTTAATGAACGCCAGTTGCCTTCATCCCACCCACACCTCATGCCGGGGAGAACCTCAATCTCATAATCGTATTGCCAATAACAACCCAGTCCTTGGTTATTCTGACATTGTAAATAGCTTTCAACCTGCCGATTAGCCTTTCTGCTTCTTCAGCTTCCACTCCTTGGGCGATATAACCGGAGGGATCTGTGTGATTGATTGGATTACCATAGACATATAACCAAGGGTTAATGGATAGCGGTTTATTAGCATTTCCTCTCCATGGATCACGTTGAAGGAAACGTCCTTGACCGGGTTCATAGTACCTTGCCCTCAGGAATACCAATCCGTTTTCGTCGGTCTGCTCGCCGGTAAAACCCCAGGACGGCTTTTCATCGCCTGCATTAAGATATGGGTTTCCGTATGGATCGAAGCCCTGGGCATAGAGCACCTCACCCGTGCTATCCACCACCTGGCGCACACTTTCTAACCCATCATAAGTGAAGTACTCCATCGAGTTCCCGTCACTCTGCCCGATCAGGTTCAAGCCATGCAGGTAATAGATTGTCTCATTGTCAATCGTTTCAGCCAGCACCATGGTGAGGGGGGGGTGGCGATGTCGATCAAGAAGCTTTCATCATTCCCTGAATAATTTTAGCTTTCAGATGACTTTGTTGTTGAACCCAAAAATGAAGACATTAATGATCCTGATGCGAAATACTATGGACAAACCAAATTTTCCGGAAGCAAATGCTGACCACCGGCTTTTTCTATATCTACAATTTTCAAGTCACCCCAGGAAACAACCAGCAATTTCTTTCCATCCTTAGTGATATCGATACTGTCTATTCTCTTTAACTCTGGAAACCAACTGAAGATACACTGTCCAGTGGTTGGCGCTGCAGCAATAACTCCTCCTTCAGGTACATTTTTAATAATAAACGAAAGCCAATCCCCATTGGGAAGCCAGATTGGTTTACGCATGCTCCAGAAAGAATCGCTCAAGAAAGCTTGAAATTCTTCCCCTTCTATATCAAAGATGTAAAGCCGATCGACCCTGTAACCCTGATCATCCGCTTCTGGGCTGCTAACCACTAATCGGTCTCCCTGCGGCGACCAATCAATGTTATCAACAGGTTGGAGTAACTGAATACTATATTCCTGGTTATCCTCTACATGGAGTATCTTAAGGGTTTTATCCTGAATGATCGCTATTCGATCACCGTTTGGGGACCATGAAAAGTACCTTCCCTTCGTCAACATCTTCATATCATAGGTCAGGAGGTTTAAGATCCAAATTCCCTGGTGTTCAGGTTTGTCGGCCGGGTTTCCGGATATGGTTAAATTTTCACCATCAGGCGACCAATCTAGATAACCAAGCACAAACTTATTGGTTGGAGATAGCTTTTCTGCAGAGATAGGAATTTGCTCGATTGTTTGTTTCTCCACATCTAATATTCGCAGCACCACAGGGGCGGTAACATCTCTCCGTTTCTGAGTTTTCATTGCTATCTTAGCGCCGTCAGGAGACCATTTTGCCTCCCAGACAATCTGGTCGGATAAAACCTTTACATCATAAACTCCTGGATAATTCTGCCTTTCAAAGATCCAAGGGAAATTGATAATAAAGTAAACTACCACGCAACCGATCAGGAATAGTATTGCCAAGGCAAGATGTCTTTTACGAAAACCACGCATATAGGCACCTTTATGGGAGAGACGGTGGAATCGGAGTTCCAATTGGTATGGGTGGCTGAGGGGGAGTAGGTCCAGGTCTAGGAGTTGGTCTAAAGGGAGGCTTAGGTAGGTCGATGTTGATGGAGAATCGATCTAACCAACTCTGGTTTAATCCACCAATAGAAGGAAGGGGGAAAACAGCATACCCTGGAGAAAAATTATTTATCATCCAAAATTTCGCCAGTTGAAGATGTTGGACATCGAATGGATTGAACCTTTCTGTCAATTCTTTCGTTCTCTCCCAACCATCTATATTCCCATATTGGATCTGTAAATCATTTCTTAGCTGTTGTTCTACAAAGCGAGCAAGTAGCTCTCCTTGAATAGTAAAACGAATAGGTCCTTGAGCCCAATGAGACACTTCATGCCCAAATAATTGCAGTCCAAAACCGTCTGGATTTGGGCTATTGATCACACGAGGATCATCGGATAATTGTAATATATCAATAAAAAGGGCTGTTCCCCAACTTGGCCCAGGCCATGGTTTCCCAAACTCGATTAATACACCATTTGATTGAATAGGTAAGTCTTGGCAAGATTCATAATATTCTAGTGGTTGAGTTTTTCTAATTCTTTCATCGTGTTCATGAAAAAATTCGACGATAGCTTTCCCGGTTTTACTGGTTATAGAAAGTATGTGTAAAACATTTTCTACCCATTCATTGCAATCCTGATGTCCTCTACATGTCCACAATCCTGAAGGATCGGTATAATTCACTGGATTCCCATATGTGTACAACCACGGATTGAGCGACATTGGGAGGTTCTGATCTCCCTTCCAAGTGTCCATCGTCAGGAACCTGCCCTGCCCCGGCTGGTAGTACCT
>JACUUU010000476.1 GCA_014859065.1 Anaerolineales bacterium | reverse complement strand
ACCTTGACCAGGTCCATATCAGTGTAGCGAAAGAACTCCACGTGCTTATCGATGGCTGCTTGCCCTTGATGATATGCCTGTTCAAAATGCATGAAAAAAGCGGCGGGGATATACTCTTCTGTTCCCGGGCTGAATGCCAGAGCTAACAAATTATCGCGTTTGTTCATCACAATAAACTCACCTGTTTTTATCCTTTGCTTGGAAAAGATCGACCTTTTGGCCATCCGGAAAGGCTATCTGAGCCACAAAACCCCAGTCTTCTTCCACAATTTCCTGGGAAACCTCAACGCCCCGCTGGCGGAGTCCGGCTACTGTTTCTTGAATATCGTCACAATAGAATGAGATTTTGTGGAACGTATCCTCGGAGGGATGGCAGCCGATCTCCCCCGCAGGAACACCGAAGGTCAACCAACCTTCACCACTATCGGTAAACGGCAACCTATCTTATCTCGCAAGAAAGCACGTATCTCCTCTGCATTGGGAGTAAAAAACATGGCGGATATTCCTTTGATCGGCATATGAAATCTCCTTTATTTTTTCTCTTTTTTTAGATTGGATTATGCTCCTTCATGATGGGTTGAACCCATTTATCTTCGTGGTACATTTCTCTAACAAGCTAAGTTGGCTAAACTGGCAAATTTCATGCCTTGATTCATTTCTGGGATTTTACTATAGAATACCCTATTCGGATATATGTTGTCCAATTTCGCCAATCCCAAAATAATACGGGTTTTTTTCATCCATTGGATATAAAACAGGGTAGCTTCAATAACAGCTACCCTGTTTTGTAAATTATCCGTCAACCCATCATTCCACCGTGACGCTTTTAGCCAGATTTCGGGGCTGGTCGACGTCCAATCCCCTTAACGCCGCAATGTGATATGCCAACAGTTGCAGCGGTATGATCGTGGTTACCGGGCCGAGCAGCCAGGGCGTCTCCGGAACCCACAGGACATGATCGGCGATATCCAAGATGCGTTCATCGCCGTCTGTCGCCACCGCAATCACTTTGCCGCCGCGCGCCTTGGCTTGCTCGACCTGGCTCAACATCTTCTCGTACCAGGGATCGCGCGGAGCAATCACCACCACCGGCATATCCTTATCGATGAGGGCAATTGGACCGTGCTTCATCTCACCAGCTGGGTAGCCTTCTGCGTGTATGTATGAGATCTCCTTGAGCTTCAATGCCCCCTCATAGGCTGTTGGCATATTGATCCCACGCCCCAAATAGAGACAGTGGGAAACATCTCTCAGGGTCATAGCCACATCTTTGACCTGTTCTTCCCGATCCAGGCATCGGCCTACCAGGTCAGGCACCAAGCGCAGGTCAGCAATCAATTTTTGGCGGGTTTTATCGCTCAAACCACCGCGCAAATCCGCCAGGCAGACTGCCAGCATATAGAGGTCCACCAGGGGAGCAGTATAAGCTTTCGTGGAAGCCACCCCAATTTCCGGTCCGGTCTGCATGGAGACATAACCATCGGCTATGCGCATTGCCTGTGACCCAATCGCGTTCACGATTGACCACAAACGCGCACCTCTCTGGCGCGCTTCCGCCATCGCTGCCAGGGTGTCTGCCGTCTCTCCAGACTGGCTGATCGCCAATACGATCGTTTTATCATCCACGATCGGGTCGCGATAGCGAAATTCCGAGGCGATATCCACCTCAACCGGCAGGCGGGCGATACGCTCGATCAGTACCTTCCCTACTCCTCCAGCATGTGCGGCTGTCCCACAGGCAATGATGACCATCTTCTCCACCTTTTTAGCCACCTCCGCACTGAGGTTTAACTGCGCCAGGTGGATGCTCATCCCTTCGAAATCCACCCTCCCGGCGATGGTATCGGTCAGCGCACGCACCTGCTCGTGGATTTCCTTCTCCATGAAGTGCCGGTATTCCCCCTTTTCCGCCGAGACTGGATCCCAACTTACCGGAACCACTTCATAATCGACAACGCTGCCATCTAAATTCTGCACCTCGACACCATCCCGCGTGATGACCGCCATTTGCCCCGATTCCAGGAAGACCATCTGGCGGGTATGTTCCAGTATGGCGGGGATATCCGATGCCACGAACATTTCACCCTCCCCCTTACCAATCACTACCCCACCAGCATTACCAATCCTGGCTGCCACGATCTTATCGGGTTCCCGTGAGGAGAGCACCACAACCCCGTGAGCACCCTTGAGTAATGTTAATGTGTTGCGCGCTGCTTCTACCACATCACCCCCTAAAGCCAGGTAACGATCCATCAACTGCGCGATCACTTCCGTGTCCGTCTCGGAACTGAACCGGACACCCTCAGCGCGCAGCTCCTCTCTCAGTTCCAAGAAATTCTCGACGATGCCATTGTGCACTACCACCACTTCCCCGGTTTCACCCAGGTGAGGGTGGGCATTGCGGGTGCTGGGTTCACCGTGGGTCGCCCAACGAGTATGGCCAATGCCAACGTGTCCTCTAACCGGCGATTGATCGACCAGCGAAACCAGGCGTTCGAGCTTGCCAGCATCGCGCCTGACCTGGATCTCTCCATCCTGCAGGACTGCCAATCCGGCCGAGTCATAGCCGCGGTATTCCAGCCGTTTCAATCCGTTGATGATGACCGGTGTGGCATCCCGCGGGCCAATATATCCAACTATTCCACACATAGGACTCCCTCCATAAGATGAATCTACAAGAAGTAAACCAGGTCGGCGTGCTTCTATTTGCCCTGAAAGCAACCCGTAGCTTTCAACCGATTTCTTCTCGCTAAAAAGCTGATATCTGACACACCACTCCCTACACCTTTGTCACCCCGATTGCCCGAGATTTTTTCATGTA
>JACUUU010000398.1 GCA_014859065.1 Anaerolineales bacterium | reverse complement strand
TCCAGGGCACGATCATTGTAATGACGGAACAACACACTGACTGTCGAGATCGCCAACGGCAAACCAGCCAGCATCAATAGTGAAGTTACTGGCAAAACTCCAAAAACCACAGCTATCACCGGCAGCCCAAATGCGGCTGCTAGCAGCAGGACATACCCCCAACGAGCACGTTCTAAACCCAACAGGACCACCAGGTTGTTCTTTCCCGTCAGGGCATCGGCTTTCATGTCTGGAAATTGATTAATCCACAAAATCGCAGCTGTCAGCAATCCAATTGGCAACCCGACGATAAAAGCCTCCCAGGTGACTATTCCGGTCAAGGTGAAAACAATCCCCGCAACTAACATTGGCCCAAAATTGAAGCCGACTACAAACTCCCCCAGCCCTTTACGGGCAGCTAAGCGGAGAGGCGGAGCGGTGTAAAAATATACCGAAAATGCCCCAACCAGACCAAACAGGAGCAGCACCGGTCCACGAATGTACAAGATCGGAAGGCCAGCCAGGATCGCCACTCCCAAGGATGCCCAGGCTACCAAAAGCAATTTCTTCTCGGTGATCAACCGCAGCTCGATAGAACGGCTGCCTCCCGAAAAAGGTGAAAAATACTCGTTATTTACCGGATCTGTACCACTTTTCCAGTCAAAATAATCGTTGAACGTGTTCGCAGCGATATGCAATGCTATGGCGCCGATGAAAGCTAACAAAAACAAGTACCATGGAAAAGGTTGAACATAACCCTGGGAAAATACCCAGGCAGCCGCGGTAAGCACAGGGACAATTGTGGCTGTGAGGAATGGTGCCCGCGTAATTACCAACCAGGCAAATATCTTTGTCCCCAGTGTAGTCTTGGGCATAGCAACATCAGGTGGGATATCTGGACGGGGAAGGGTAACCCCGCAGTAGCCAATTTGCTGCCCACCCTTGAAGGTAGGCGATATACGGATATCAGCGGTGAAGGGTGTCCCATCTCGCTTGAGAAACACCGTTTGCGTGCGGAACTCGCCTTGCTCTTTGGCGGTTTGCAGCCAGTTCTGCACGTGCCCAAGAACCACCATGCCTGGAGAAAATAATGAGACACGCTTGTTCCCAACCAGCTCTTCAGGCAGGTATCCAAAAATAGGTTCGACTGCCTTATTGGCAGTCATAATCCGTCCTTCAAGATCGCAGGTGATCACGCTTTTCACTTCTTTAGTTTGCATTACTTCTTTCCAAACCTCCGGTTTCATTTGCTCCAATTGCGATATATATTATCGATAATTTTATCATTTTTTCTGTTTTAGTATAAAACTATTAAGCTTATGATACCAATTTGACCAGCACTAGAAAATTGCTCAAGATCTGTTTTCCATCAGGCGTTAAAATCGACTCGGGGTGGAATTGTACTCCATGAAGCGGGTATTTCCTATGCCGTAGCCCCATAATCTCCCCTTCCTGGGTGTAAGCGGTTATCTCCAGTTCCGTGGGTAATGGTTGGTTTACCATTAAGGAATGGTAACGAGTTGCCACAAAAGGGTTAGGAACACCCGTATAAAGATCGTCACCATAATGGTATACCCTGGATGTTTTTCCATGCATGAGATTAGCTGCCTGCACCACTTGCCCTCCATAAACTTCTGCAATGCACTGCTGACCCAGGCAGACCCCTAAAAGTGGAATGGTTTCCCCAAAAATGCTAACGACTTCTTTAGATATCCCCGCATCCTGTGGTCCACCTGGTCCTGGGGATATGACCACATGGCTAGGATTTAATGCAAGCAGGCTTTTAGCCGCAATTTCATCATTACGAAAGACTTTTACCTGAGCGCCGAGCTCCTCCAGGTACTGTACCAGGTTATAGGTAAACGAATCGTAGTTATCAATCAGGATAAGCATATTTTCAAACTGGTGCATTGGCCAGGATGAAATGTATCGTGCGTATGCATTTCAAGATTCCCTGTACAATGTTTAAAGTGTTCTGTTTAAAACGTTTTCAATATTAAGAATGGCATTGGATAGAATGTTGGTTGCTTATGGAGATTCAATCCCTTTCTTAATCCAAGTCAATGTCAAGTGACCTGTTTTGAAATCAGAGGTATTCTATCTTAAGCTAGCCATCCAAACCAGACTCATTCTAACTACATGAATGCGATCTCATGCGAATTCCCCAATCCTAATTGGAGGGTGATGAATGTGGGAAAGCAAAACCATCATCGCCCCACCTGCATTTATGGAAGGATGGATAGGTATGCTTGTGGCTGCACCTGTAATGGATAACCAACCTGTGATACCAGCCGGTTGTGGGGTACGTAAACATTCTTTTATTTCCATAAATGATGTAGCCAGGTTCACAATGGCATAAGGAGCTGTCTTAAGTACGTTTTATAGACAGCCCCGCTTCTGGGGGATACTAAGATCGATTAAGGAATGGGTCAGATAAAATTGCCGGTATTTTCCATTCTGCGCCAGCACTGGCTTTTTACCATTCCTGGTTTGTGACTCAATCCCCCAGTACATCTCTCACAACCACGACAGGTTCAGAGTTCATTGGGGTCTCCACCTCAAATTCAACCTGTTTGAACAGCAACCAGATCAGCCATGTGGAGATAAAATAAAGAATTCCTGTCGCAATAAACAGAGGTGTAAAGCCATAGCTCTCCTGTACCACACCAGATATGTAAGGACCGACTGCCCATCCTACTTCCCAGGCAAGCTCGAAAACGCTGTTCACTGTACCCTGTTCGCTCTCATCGATTTGTTCCATGGCAAAGGTGTGGTAGAGCGGAGAGGCCATATTCATCAAAGTGCCCCGGATCAAGAAACTGATGCCTGCTAACCATAAGACTGGTGAAAAACCAAGCATGAGCAGGAAAACCAGGCTGATACTCTGGGTTAG
>JACUUU010000047.1 GCA_014859065.1 Anaerolineales bacterium | reverse complement strand
TACATCTCTCGTAACATGCGTGAAGGTTCATTATGTGCTCTTGGACAGCTGACACCCGGACCCGTACTGTCAGCACTGCGATTTTTTGGAGATGAATTCGATGCCCATATTTATGATAAGAAGTGTCCAGCAAAAGTCTGCAAAGGTTTAATTACTTATTCGATCATAGAGGAACTTTGTGAGGGTTGTCTAGTATGCATGCGAAATTGCCCTAGCGATGCAATATCTGGAGCTAAACGACAACCTCATGTCATCGATATTGAACGCTGCACACGGTGTGGAATTTGTTCGACAGTCTGTAAGTTTGATGCAATAGTTGTTAATTAGAAGTTGTCTTCCATAAGGAGTAAGCTGCCTGATGAAAATAAAATTAACCATAGATGGTCAGAAAATTCAGACAGAAGCTGGAAAAACCATTTTAGACGTAGCTAAAGAGGCCGGGATCCACATCCCAATCCTTTGCCATCATCCCCTTCTTCCTCCCGAAGGCGCTTGCCGGATATGTCTGGTTGAGATTGAACGTCAAAGATCCTTACAACCTTCTTGCACATTCCCTGCAACAGATGGTTTAGTTGTGCACACACGTTCACCGAAAGTATTCGAAGCACGCAAATTCGTTCTTGAAATGCTCCTTTCGGACCATCCTAATGACTGCATGACCTGTGACACAACGGGCAATTGCTTACTCCAAGATCTAATATACGAGTACGGAGTAAAACCCGATACCTATCCTGGTTTACGCCACCAATATCCAATTGACGATCCAAATCCATTTATTCAAGTCGATCGAAACAAGTGCATTTTATGCACACGTTGCGTACGGGCATGCAGTTATGTGAACGGAGTTGACGCTATCAGTGTTGTCTATCGAGGTTTTAGTGCTCGCATAGCCTTTGGCGCAGACTCATTTATGGAAGAAAGCCCGTGTGAATTCTGTGGGAGTTGTGTTGAAGTCTGCCCCACTGCTGCACTTTACCCAAAATTATCAATTGGACAAGGACGTTTATGGCAGACAGAAAAGGTAAATACAATTTGCTCTTACTGCGGAGTTGGTTGTCAGATTACTCTGGAGGTTAAAGATAATAAGATAATTCGGGTTGATTCAGGCTGGCAAGGCCCCGCCAACCATGGATGGACTTGCGTAAAAGGCCGCTTTGGCTATGATTACGTTCACCACCCTGATCGACTAAAAAAACCAAGAGTTCGCCAATATCTACTCGAAGGGACTCCTAGAAAAGGTGAAAGAGGTGAATGGGTAGAGGTTGATTGGGACACAGCATTAAGTATTACGTCTCAGAAACTTAGCGAAATAAAGAATAAACATGGTTCAAATTCGATCGGTATTCTGGCATCTGCTAAATGCACAAATGAAGAAAATTACTTGATGAACAAATTTGCCCGGCAGGTGGTTGGGACGAATAATATCGACCACTGCGCTCGTCTTTGACACAGCAGCACTGTGGCCGGTCTGGCCATAACTGTAGGTTCTGGTGCGATGTCAAATTCAATAGAGGATATCGCCACCCATGCAAAAGTATTTTTTGCAATTGGCACCAATACAACAGAACAGCATCCTGTACTCGGAATGCGGATCCGTCAGGCAGTAAAGCAGCGTGGGGCAATCCTGATAGTAGCCGATCCACGACGAATCCCTTTGGTAGATTTCGCCACAGTTCACCTTCGACACAAGCCAGGGACTGACAACGCTTTGATCAACGGTCTAATCCACATCATTCTGGAAAAGGATCTCCAAGATAAAGATTTCATAAACCAGCGGACTGAAGGTTTCGAAGATTTACAGGCGTTAGTTCAAGAATATACACCTGAGCATGTAGCAGAGATAACCGGGGTATCAATAGAGCAGCTTAATCAGGCAGCTGAGATCATGGGTAATAACAAACCAATGGCAGTTCTATGGGCAATGGGTATAACTCAGCACACAACTGGCGTAGCAAATGTGATGAACCTGGCAAATCTGCAGATGATATTAGGAAATTTCGGTATCCCGGGAGGAGGGGTAAACCCCCTTAGAGGGCAGAATAATGTCCAGGGGGCTTGTGATATGGGTGGATTACCTAATGTATACCCTGCATACCAACCTGTCACCAGTGACGACGTACGTAAAAAATTTGAGGATGCATGGGGCACATCATTATCCAATGCTGTGGGTCTGACTGTTACGGAAATGATTCCAGGCGTATTAGACGCTAAAATAAAAGCATTCTACATCTTAGGTGAAGACCCGATCATGAGCGATCCGGACACAAATCACATTCGCCGCTGTCTTGAAGAATGTGAATTCATTGTACTCCAAGAAATATTCCCAACAGAGACGGCTCCATACGCAGATGTCTTACTTCCAGGTGTTAGCTTTGCAGAAAAAACTGGCACGTATACAAACACTGAACGCCGTATTCAAATGGTTAGGAAAGCTATTGAACCTGAAGGGGAGGCTAGGGATGATTGGAAAACAATCGCTGAACTGGCAAAGCGAATGCTAGCCGAAAGCGATATGAACGTTGCCCAATCAGCGTGGTCTGGTTGGGATTATTCAAGCCCAGCAGATATCATGAAAGAGATCGCTGCATTGACACCAAGTTACGCAGGTGTAAATTTCGAACGGTTAGAAAAGGGTGAAACTTTCCAATGGCCAGTCTTTGATGCTAACCATCCCGGAACTCCAATCCTACATGTGGATAAATTCACGCGCGGTAAAGGTAAGATAATCCCAGTTGAACATATCCCACCAGCAGAACTCCCGGATGATGAATATCCATTGGTTCTTAGCACTGGGCGAGTTCTATACCACTGGCATGGTGGGGAATTATCACGCCGCTCTAAAGGTTTATTAGAGATTTATGATAGACCTTTGATCGAGATAAATGAGGAAGATGCTGTCCGAATGAACTTAAACGGAAACAAGTTAGTGCGAGTAACATCACGAAGAGGCAGCGTTGAACTAGAAGCATTAGTCACCGATCGTGTTCCTCCCGGAATGGTTTTCGGCAATTTCCATTTTCCTGAAGCCAGCATTAATAACCTTACTATTAATGCATTAGATCCGGTTTCAAAGATTCCCGAATATAAAGTATGTGCGGTCAAGGTGGAGGTGGTCTCAGATCCAAGCTAATCGCGGTATGATATTTCGGAGGTCCATTTGACAGCAATAGAAGAAACACATCTGCTCAAACCAAAAAAACGAGCCATGCTACTGGCGGCATTGTACATTGCTCAGGAACAATATGGCTGGCTGAGCCCAGATGCAATTAAACGAGTGGCAGAACGGCTTGAGCTAGATCCTGGACAAGTGCATACAACAGCCAGCTTTTACGGTATGTTTAAGCTGCAACCTCAAGGTAAATATCGCATTCAAGTTTGTGAGGGATTATCTTGTTTTCTTGCCGGGGGTTTAGAGTCAATCATCGATTGCATCAAGAAAAAATTGGGGATTGAACCAGGTGAAACTACACCGGATGGAAAATTTTCATTTGAAATCGTTCAATGTCTAGCTGCCTGCGACTTCGCTCCTGCTATTAAGATCAACGACCAACTCTATGAAAACATCTCATTGGATAGGATTGACGTTTTGATAAATGAGCTCCAAAATATGGATTGATATTATTATTATGATATGTTTGAACCTGTCCTAACTCAAAATATTCATCGAAAAGATTCGGAAAGAATTTCCACTTACCTGTCTCATGGAGGATACCAGGCAAGCCGTCGTGCTTTGACTGAATTCACACCTGACGAATTGATCGAGTTAGTAAAACAATCTGGATTACGGGGACGAGGGGGTGCAGGTTTCCCCGCAGGGGTCAAATGGAGCTTCATGCCAAAAGACCCTCAGGTCCAAAAATTCCTGGCTGTAAACACAGATGAAGGCGAACCAGGCACATTCAAAGACCGTCACTTAGTTGAAAGGGACCCCCACCAGGTTATCGAGGGAGTCATTATCACCAGTTATGCGATTGGGGCAACTAGAGCATACGTTTACATTCGAGGAGAATTTTTCCTCGGAGTAAAAAGATGGATCAAAGCAATTGCAGATGCATACGAAAATGGCTTCCTGGGTTCCAACATATTCGGATCGAAATTCAATCTTGACATGTCTGTGCATCGAGGTGCAGGAGCCTATATCTGCGGGGAAGAAACAGCGATGTTGGAGTCTCTTGAAGGTAAGCCTGGAAGACCACGAATGAAACCTCCCTACCCAACCCAATCGGGTTTATTCTCACTCCCCACAATCGTGCATAATATCGAGACTTTAGCTTGTGTACCACACATTATATCAAGAGGGGCGGAGTGGTTTGCCAGTATTGGAACGACAGAGAGTAAAGGACCAAAAATCTTCTCAGTAAGTGGGCATATTAATAAACCAGGTAATTATGAACTACCACTGGGCACTCCACTCAGAGAGATCATCTTTGACCACGCAGGAGGTATCCGTAACAACAATAATTTGAAATCTATCATCCCTGGGGGAGCCTCAACACCAATATTAACCGCTGACCAAGTTGACACGCCAATGGCATTTGAGACCCTGGAAAAAGCTGGATCACAATTGGGTACTGGCGGGATTGTTGTTATGGATGAAACCACTTGTATGGTAGAAGTTGCCAGGCGGTCTACGAAATTCTTTGCGCACGAATCCTGTGGAAGATGCGTCCCATGTCGTATAGGGTCACTCCGTTTATTCGAAACATTAGAGCGAATAGAAAGTGGGCAAGGGTTACCTGATGATATTGAACGCGCGTTATGGATAGCAGAAAATACGGATGGAAACACTTTTTGTCCAATGGGAGCAGCTCTGGTCAATCCAGCTCGCTCTACTATCATGAAATTCCGTGAGGAATATGAATATCATCTTACGCATAAAAAATGTATGGTGAACACTCAATGATTACATAAGACCATTGAGCTGTCTCTTAGGAGCTTAGTATGGCCAAGATATTGATAATTGATGATGATCCTGATTTCGTCAGAGCTACAAGAATCGTTCTAGAAAAACACAAGCATGAAATAATCGCTGCGGATGGCGGCGATGCCGGCTATAAATGCGCCATTGAAGAACAACCAGATTTAGTTGTGCTTGACGTTATGATGGACACAGTTCTGGATGGTCTATCTGTAAGCCAGCGTATGCATGATGATCCCAAACTAAAAGATACTCCAATAATCATGGTGACATCGATAGCAAACACAGACTACGCAGAATTATTTCCGACTGACGAGTATATCCACATCAATTCATTCATGAGTAAACCGATATCAGCAGATCAGTTGATCCAACAAGTGAACAAATATTTGCCTAAAAATTGATGTGAAGAATCTGCTGAAGGGATTATTTTCTGCACCATACCAGTTAGTGCTGGTAGTTACATTTTCAACGATTGCAGTGCTAACAATAACTATTGGTGCATGGGTAATTTCGAGAACGATTGGTGATTATTTAACGGTCGCGATGAACGAACGCATCGACCGAGATATGCACCTCGCTCAAGTTTTCTACAATCAGAGATTAGCCAAGGTTGAGGAAATCAGTGGTCGAATAGCAATCGACTCATTGGTGATCGAGAATGTTCATGAACTTTTCGATGGCAACCATCACTCTTACCAACAAATCCTCCAACAAATTCACAACAATTTATTCATGACAGAAATGGGTGGAAATTATTTGGTGTTCGTGCAAAACAGATCCGGAGATTTATTAGCAGGTGCGAATGTACTAATGGAAAATGGACAACTACAAGCGCTCGAACCTACCAAAGAGTGGGAAAGCCTAGAGGTGATTGAAAGTGCGACTGATAAAGGAATAAGAATAACGTCTACTGAAGTGATCCCCTATACATTCCTTGATAAGGCTGGTATTGCTGAACAAGCTAGAATCGCGATTTATCACACTCCAAAAGCAGCACCAGAACTAGTCGATCCCAGAGAACAAACAGATGGACTGGCTTTGATCAGCGTTTCCTTATTAAAATCAAGTTCGAATGAAATTATTGGGACAGTTACCACATTACACCTGCTTAACAACGATTTTACATTGGTTGACAAGATCAAAGACCTTGCTGGGGTTGATAGTGCCACAATTTTTTTAGGAGATCTACGCATATCCACAAATGTACTGACAATCGAAGGTGATAGGGCAATTGGGACTCGAGTTTCTGAAGAAGTCAGTCAAGTTATCTTTGGTGAAGAGAGGGAGTTCATTGGGAAAGCTTTCGTAGTGGTTGAAGACTATATCACACGATACGACCCTATCAGGAATCACTCAGGTGAGATTGTTGGGATTTTATATGTTGGATCGAAGCAAGCTTCCTTTCAACGACTGATAAATACGTTCAATCAAAGGATATTATTGGTCGCATTGGGTATGGTCTTACTCACAATCATCATAACAACTCCTGTTTCACTTTATGTTACCTGGCCATTGAGGCAATTGAAATCCTTAGTTGCAGCTAATGAACGTGTAGCCAAGGGTGATATGTCAGTGAGAGTCCCCGTTCTCAACCGCGGCGAAATTGGAATGTTGGAAAGATCATTCAACTCAATGCTGGACACATTACAAGCTACCCAAGACCAATTAATTCAAACTGAAAAGCTTGCATCCATCGGACAATTAGCTGCGGGTGTTGCACATGAGCTTAACAACCCCTTGGGAACGATTTTGTTATATTCAGACATCTTAATGAACGAGATCCCCCAAAATTCGTCCCACAAGAAAGATCTGGAAATAATTGTAAACGAAACCAAACGTTGTAAGTGGATAGTATCTTCCTTATTAGAATTCGCACGCCATAATCAAGTTTTTGCCCAACCAACAGAGCTCAACGATCTGATCTTGTATGTTATGGAGGTTGAAGGAAAACATTACGAAATGGAAAATATAGAATTTTGGATTGAGCTCGACCCAAATTTACCTAAGATAGAAGTAGATCCAGCCCAAATCCAACAAATTTTATTCAACCTGATCGAAAATGCTGTTGAAGCATTACCAGAGGGTGGGAAAATATTCATTCGGACCCGTAATCAACCCTCAGATATGATAACGATCGAAATAGAAGACACCGGAGTTGGAATTCCCGCTGATAAATTAAGTTTATTATTCAAACCATTTTACACAACGAAACCTTTAGGGAAAGGTACTGGCTTGGGTTTAGCCATTGTGTATGGCATCATAAAACTCCACCGTGGTCAGATAACGGTGAGCAGCGAAGTAAGTAAAGGGACAACATTCACTATCCAATTACCAATAAAACATATTTCCATTGATAACGCCAGCCAAATTCCTGGCTTTTGGGAACAATATAATCCTTGAAATGACCTCATCAATTGAACAAGCTAATATCTTAGTGATCGATGATGAAATGGGTATCCGTGAGGGCTGTAAGAGAGCTCTTTCCCCACAAGGATATTCAGTTCATACTGCCGCTGACGGAGATGAAGGACTTCACATCATTCGGACCACAAAAATCGATCTCGCCCTAATCGACATTATGATGCCGGGGATAAGCGGGATTGATTTGATTTCTCGAATTCATGAGTACGAGCCTGATATTATTTGCATAATCATAACTGGCTATGCCACTGTTGAATTAGCCGTCACAGCCATCAAGCGAGGAGCATATGATTTCTTGACCAAACCGTTTACAATGGATGACCTTTTATTGATTGTAAATCGAGGGCTTGAAAGAAGACACTTAACATTGGAAACTAAACGGCTTCAAAAAATCGAAGAAGAGGCCCAACGGTTATCCGAAGAAAAAGCTAGATTAGAGGAATTAGATAAGGCAAAAATTGCGTTCATTAGATTAATCACTCACGAACTGCAAGCACCTATCAATGCTATATCAACTTATCTTGACCTTCTCATTAATGAATATATTCCCCCAGAACAACATAAAGAAATATTGGAAAGATCACAAGCACGCGCCAAAGAACAAATAAGCTTGATTGCAGATTTATTAGAATACGGTAGATTAAAGGAGATTAAGACAGCAGGTGTACCAGAGACCATTCAAATCGAAGACATTTTAAGAAATTGCATCGATGAATTTAAAACAGAGACTAAAGAAAAGAACCTGGAAATCACGGCAGAAATCCCCTCGAACTTACCTCCTGTAACCATTATCACAGATCAAATAAAGAGCGTATGGACAAATTTGATATCAAACGCCATCAAATACACTCTTCCTGGAGGGAAAATCCAAATTGGGATCCAGGAAGCAAACTCAGAATTAAAGTGTCATGTTAGAGATGATGGTATAGGCATCCCTGAAGAGGCAAAAGAAAGAATTTTTTCGGATTTTTTCCGCGCCAAGAATGCAAAATCTTTAAATATTCCCGGAACAGGTCTAGGGTTAGCAATAGTAAAACAAATAATCGAGAATTCTGGTGGCAGAATATGGTTCGAATCGGTAGTTAATAAAGGATCATCATTTTATTTTACTCTCCCTCTAAATAATTCAAAACCATAAAGCACAGGCAATGGAAGTTATCAGTTGAATAGAACAAAACGAAGGAAACACAGCCTAAAATACCGGATTTTCACTCGTTACGTTTGTCACTTAAGAGCGTGCTTTTTGTTACTACCCTGGAAATGCCTAATATTTCATACTAATCTAAGCAACAATGTAACATATTTGGTCAAAAATGCTACAAATACCGGATTATCTTGGAGAAATATTTAAGGTACTCAATTTAGCGCGTCTACCAGATTTGCATATATAAGTTTGGCAGAACGCTGTCACCCATCGGTATGATGATTACTCAACATAAGTCAACGCATATGTGCCGGGTAAACTGGCAAATCTAACCTGAAAGAGGAGGCAATATATGGCAACAACCGCCACACAAGCTCGAGCACCAACTTTCTTCGAAGAAGTTATTAGTGCTACTCCAGGAAAGGCGCCTAACCTTGAGCTGTGCCTACAATGTGGAACATGCGGTGGTTCATGTCCTTCAGCAGCTGATATGGATCATTCTCCACGGGCTCTTTTTGCAATGATTGAAGCAGGCTTGAAAGAGAAAGTCTTGAGCAGCAATACACCCTGGTATTGTGTCTCCTGTTATTACTGCACTCAACGCTGTCCACAGGATATCCATATTACCGATTTAATGTACACACTCAAACGTATGGCTATAAAAGAGGGGTATTACCAGAAATCTTCTGCTGCCGATGCACCAGCATTCTCTTCTACTTTTATTGATTTTGTAGAAAACAATGGCAGAAGTTTTGAATTAGGTTTAGCTACCAGATACCACCTTACACACCACCCTCTTTCTATGCCTAAGATGGCACCAATGGGGCTGGGTATGTTGTTGAGAGGTCGAATGGATCTAAAGCCGACCAAGATCAAAGGAATCAAACAATTGAAAGCAATCCTTGAGAAAGCCAAAGAGCTGGGAGGTGAGATGTGAAGTACAGTTATTATCCAGGATGCTCTCTGGAGCGAAATGCATATGCATACCACCAGTCAACAATGGCAGTTAGCAAACCTCTCGGCGTTGAACTAATCGAAATCGATGACTGGAATTGCTGTGGGGCAACTGAGTATATCTCGCTAAACTCCTTGGCAGCTTACTCTCTTGTAGCTCGTAATCTGGCTATAGCCGCCAATGAAAATAAAAATGGACAAAATCTGGTCGCTCCATGCAGTGCATGCTATCTTAATCTCACCAAGACCGAAAAGGTGATGCTCGATCATCCGGAAATTTCCGAGAAGATCAATTTAGCTTTAGCAGAAGGTGATCTGAGTTATAAAGCAGGGAATTTAGGAATTCACCATCTCCTTGAGATCATTGTTAAAGACGTTGGTTATGATTCGATAGCTGAAAAAGTAACCAAACCTCTGAAAGGTCTGAAAATCGCACCTTATTATGGCTGTATGATCGTTCGTCCAGCTTATTTAGGTGGATTTGACGATCCAGAATACCCAACCTCACTAGACAAGCTGATGGAGGTCTTAGGAGCAGATGTTGTAGATTACCCAGTAAAAGCACATTGCTGCGGTGGTCACATGACCCAAATCAGTGAAGCTGTGGCTTTTGAAATAATTCGCCGACTGTTGAAAAACGCGGCTGATTTTGATGCCGATGTCATAGTTACCCTTTGCCCGATGTGCCAATTAAATCTAGACGCTTACCAGGATGGGGTAAATAAATTATTCAACACTAACTATAAAATACCCATCCTATACTTTACGCAGCTGATGGGAATTGCGTTTGGCATTCCACCATCAGAATTAGGTTTTGGTAAAGAATTCATCGATGCTAAGCCAGCATTATCAAAAATCGGCGTAGAAATCGAACCCTCTGTAGAAGAAACGAAAAAGAAGCCTCCAAAAGAGGCGCTTCCAATGCCCCGTATGCCAGAGGAGGGATAAACCATGAGTGAAGAAAAAGTCGGTGTATACATTTGTCATTGTGGATCGAACATCGCTGGCACGGTAGATGTTGAAGAAGTCTCCCGCTGGGCCGGAGAACAAGATTCAGTTGCAATTGCGCGTGATTATAAGTTCATGTGCTCGAGTCTCGGTCAAGAACTTATCGAAAATGACATCAAAGAACAAGGATTGACCCGCATCGTTGTAGCTGCATGCTCACCACATATGCATGAGAAAACTTTCCGGAACGCAACTGAGCGAGGTGGTTTAAACTCATTTTTGTTTGAAATGGCCAATATCCGCGAACATAATTCCTGGGCTACAAAAAACAAAGAAATGGCGACCCAGAAAGCAAAAGCTCTGGTCAAAGGGGCTGTAGAGAGAGTCGTCCACCACAAACCCCTAGAACTGCTGCCTGTGGAAATAAATCCCAACACCCTGGTCGTAGGTGGAGGTATTGCGGGCATCTCTGCAGCACTAGAGCTTGCAAATGCCGGTTATCACGTTTACATGGTTGAGCGGGAACCATCCATTGGGGGGCACATGGCGCAACTGGATAAGACATTCCCAACCCTTGACTGTTCAGCGTGTATCCTAACCCCTAAGATGGTCGAAGCCGATCAGCATCCCAATATTACTTTATGGAGCTATAGTGAAGTTGAAAAAGTTTCTGGTTTTATCGGCAACTTTACAGCCACTGTACGAAAGAAAGCGCGCTACGTCATCGAAGATCTTTGTACCGGTTGCGGTATCTGCGAAGAAAAATGTCCTCGCAAGACAGTTGATGAGGTATTCGAGGCTGGTTTAGGTTACCGCAAAGCGATTTATCGACCATTCCCTCAAGCAGTTCCTAAATATCCAGTTCTTGATGTAGATAACTGTACCTACTTTGAGCGTGGAAAATGCAAAGCTTGCCAACTCCTCTGTCCAACCGGCGCAATTGATTTCGAACAGGAAGACCAGCTGATCGAGATCGAGGTCGGCAATATTATCCTGGCAACTGGTTATGCAGCTTTTGACCCCCGCCGGATTCCCCAATATGGCTATGGTCGGTTGGCTAATGTGTTTACCGCGCTTGAGTTCGAACGGATGGTCAACTCAGCTGGTCCAACTGGTGGCAAGCTTGTCATGAGGGATGGGGTTACCCAACCCCAGAGTATAGCTATAGTCCACTGCGTGGGATCACGAGATAAGAACTACCATGAGTACTGTTCTAAAGTTTGCTGCATGTACTCCCTGAAGTTCGCCCACCTGGTACACGAACGGCTACCAGGAGCAGAAGTTTACAATTTCTATATCGATATGCGCACTCCTGGTAAAGGCTACGAAGAGTTCTACCACCGCTTACTGCGTGAAGGTACACATTTTATCCGCGGTCGCGTGGCTGAGGTAACCGACGCAGCCCGACTGCCCGGTGAAGAAGGAAAACTCATCGTCCAGGCTGAAGATACTTTGATAGGAACACAAAGGCGAATCCCGGTCGACATGGTGATTTTGAGCACCGGCATGGAAGCACAACATGATGCTAAGGAGAAATCACTGCTGTTTGGCATGGGCTGTGACTTTGATGGATTTTTCGTCGAACGGCATCCAAAACTGGATCCAGTCGCAACAATGACGGACGGAGTGATGATAGCCGGAGCTTGCCAGGGTCCTAAAGATATTCCTGACTCAGTCTCCCAAGGCGCTGCTGCTGCAGCCCGAGTTGCCAGCCTGATTAGTCGCGGGACAATTATGTTAGAGCCTGTACGTGCAAGCATCGATGAAGAACTTTGTTCTGGTTGTCGTATTTGTAACGAGTTGTGCCCGTACAATGCCATCATATTCCACGAGGACAAAAAAGTCTCGGAGGTGATAACCGCTCTCTGTCAGGGTTGTGGTACATGTGTGGCAGCTTGTCCTGCTGCAGCCATTAGTGGTGCTCATTTTACCAATTCCCAGGTTATGTCAGAAATTGAAGGTGTCCTGTGGGACGTGCGCGAACTCGTACCTTCAAAAGTTTGACGCCGGGTTGATAAATGTGATAATAGAACTTTCTAGCGGCAATTATGGAGAGAAATATGAGTGAACAATTCGAACCTGTAATCGTCGGTTTTCTATGCAATTGGTGCTCTTACCGCGCTGCCGATCTTGCCGGTACCTCGCGCATCCACTATGCACCAAATATGCGTGCTATCCGCGTGATGTGCAGCGGAAGAGTGGATCCCCAATTTGTACTCAAAGCTTTATTTGAAGGAGCAGATGGCGTGATGATTGCTGGATGCCATCCTGGCGAATGCCATTATGTCGATGGCAATATAAAAACATTGCGGCGGTTTATACTCCTCAAGAAGATGTTGAGTCAGTTAGGGATTGATGAAGAGCGCGTTCAACTAGTGTGGGCATCAGCCTCAGAAGGGAATTTACTTGCTGAAGCTGTCGATCGTATGACCGAGCAAGTCCGCACATTAGGTCCACTAAGCTGGCAAAAAACAGTGCTAAGTGCCAATGGCGATAGCCATCCAGTTCCAGTCAGCGTCATTACACAATCCGAGGAGGTATAACATGGCAGAGAATGGTAAGCCAAAATTTGGAATGTATTGGGCTGCTTCCTGCGGAGGTTGTGAAATCTCTGTCTTGAATATCGGGGACAAGATACTGGATGTGGACGCAATATTTGATATTGCTTTCTGGCCAGTTGCAACCGACTTTAAATATAAAGATGTAGAAAACTACCCAGATAACTATATCGACCTGTGCCTGTTCAACGGAGCTATCCGAAACTCCGAAAATGAAGAGATGGCGCACTTACTACGCAAAAAATCAAAGGTCTTGGTAGCGTTTGGTTCCTGCGCCTATGAAGGTTGCATTCCAGCATTATCGAATCTAACCACAAAAGAAGCAACCTTAAACACGGTTTTTCTCGACAACATAACCATCGATAATCCCAATAATGTGCTCCCTCAAGAAGTCACTAAGGTAAATGAAGGAGATCTTAGCATCCCTACTTTTTATCATACAGTCAAGTCGTTAGATCAAGTCGTGCCTGTGGATTATTACATGCCCGGTTGTCCTCCAGAACCCCATCAAATATGGGCAGTTCTGGAAGTTGTCGTTAATGCTTTGTTACATGGAGCAGAACTACCACCCACAGGTGCGATTATTGGTGCTGGAAATGTGGCTGTATGCGAAGAATGCCCATTGGAGAAGAATGTAAAGAAGATCAAGCAATTCTTCAGACCATACGATATCATCCCTGAACCTGACCTGTGTTTGCTGGAACAAGGTCTCGTATGTATGGGACCAGCTACTCGTAATGGATGTGGTGCACTATGCCCACAAGTTGGGATGGGTTGCCGAGGATGTTATGGACCTTTGGATGGTGTCGAGGATCAGGGGGCTAAAATGCTGGCAGCGATTGCATCAGTCGTCGACGTCGGAGCAGCTGGGGAAGAAGAAGCGATTTTAGACCAGAAAATCAATGAAGCCATGGACACTTTAGCTGATCCTGCAGGGACATTCTACCGGTTCAGCATGGCTCATTCGCTGTTACGACGTGTGCGCACAAATAGTGCTGTCCAGCACACCTCTCCAAGCGATTAAGAATTGAAAGGTGAAAAAGGAGAGCATTTATGAAACGCATAAGCATAGATCCAATTACTCGGCTTGAAGGTCATGGCAAAATTGAAATCTTTCTCAATGAAGAAGGTGATGTTGCCAATGCCTATTTTCAAATACCAGAACTGCGGGGTTTTGAGCAGTTTTCTGTAGGTCGCCCGGCAGAGGAGATGCCCAGGATCACAAACCGTATCTGTGGGGTTTGTCCTGAAGCTCACCACATGGCAGCGACTAAAGCATTAGACGCACTTTATCATGTCGAACCAACACCTGCGGCCAAAAAAGTGCGCGAAATGTTTTATTCCTCTTTTTATGTCACCGACCACACTACCCACTTTTATGCTTTAGGCGGTCCAGATTTCGTGATCGGCCCAGAAGCTCCTCCAGCTGAGCGCAATATTCTTGGCGTTATTCATAAAGTTGGAGTTGATATTGGTAAACAGGTTATTGACACGCGAATACGAAACCACCATGTAATCAAGACCTTGGGCGGTCGCGGTGTGCATCCAGTAGCAGGACTTCCAGGAGGTTGGAGTAAAGCGGTAACTGAAGAAGAACGTCAAGAATTCGAAGAGATCGCCAAGAAAAATGTTGATTTTGCATTATTCAGCCTGAAGATCTTCGATGATATTGTTTTGGCTAATCAGGATTATGTTGACTTGATCCTTTCAGACACATACACCCATCAAACTTACTACATGGGAACAGTAGATGAAAACAACCATGTGAATTTCTACGATGGGATGATTCGGGTTGTCGATCCAACTGGCAAAGAGTTTGTCAAATACCCTGCAAAGGATTATATGAGTCACATAGCAGAAAGGGTTGAGCCATGGACCTATCTGAAATTCCCTTACTTAAAAGGTGTTGGCTGGAAAGGCCTTGTGGATGGTCAGGACAGTGGGCTTTACTGTGCCACTCCTCTATCACGCCTAAACGCAGCAGATGGCATGGCAACCCCTAAAGCACAGGAATTCTTCGAGAAGTTTTACGAAACCTTAGGTAGCAAAAAGACCAATGGGCGTTATGAGCCGGTTCATTTCAGATTAGCAACCCACTGGGCACGTCTGATCGAACTGCTTTATGCTGCTGAACGGATGCTCGAATTAATCACTGACCCGGAAATAACCGATCCTAATCTCAGGCAAGTTGTTGAGACGACGCCAGATGAAGGCATTGGCAGTGTCGAAGCCCCACGTGGAACACTAACTCATCATTATTGGACTGATGAGAAGGGTATCTTAACCAAAGTCAATTTAATTGTTGGCACAACTAATAATTATGGTCCTATCGCTATGTCTGTCAAAAAGGCTGCTCAATCGTTAATTCAAAAAGGCACAGTAATTAGCGAAGGTTTGCTCAATAAGATCGAAATGGCATTTCGCAATTACGACCCCTGTATGTCATGTGCTACTCATTCGCTGCCTGGTCAGATGCCTCTAGAAGTGACCATCTATGACCATAAGGGTCAAGAAGTTGAAAAATTAAGCAAGAATATTTGACCTTTCTTACCAACACTTAAAGTGATCGAGATTGGAGATAATAACAGATATCTCCAATCTCTCGTCACTAGATAATCATTTATCATGAAAACATTAATACTAGGATTGGGCAATCCGTTCTTAACAGACGACGGGGTTGGGGTTCTAGTAGCTCAAAAACTACGTAATGAACTCCCAAAGAGCAGTAATATTGATATTGATGAAGTCAGTATTGGTGGGTTAACTCTCATGGAATCCATGATCGGTTATGAGCGGGTATTTTTAGTGGATGCCATGTATGGAGAGTCAACAAATCCGGGGGAATTTCGGCGTTTATGTCTGGATGAATTGCGTAAGATAAGTCCCACACAACATTCAGCCTCACCTCATGATGCATCACTTATAACTGCTCTAGATACCGGTTCAAGGATGGGATTTCCTTTACCTGAGGATATCATCATATATGCAATTGATGTAGAAAATATTCATGATTTTAGTGAAGAACCAACTCCTGCAGTAGCTGCAGCTATCCCAATAGTTGCAGCAGCAATTAAAGAGGAGATCAATCGATGATAAAGTGAGGGATGACAAAATGATATCACCTGAATTAATCCGACGATATTCTTTTTTTTCATGTCTGAATCATGAGCAGATTACGGCAATATCAATGAATTCTGCTGAGTTATCCGTGAAAGAGGGAGAATATTTCTTCCATGAAGGCGATAAGTTGGATCACTTCTATCTTATCATCGAAGGAAGCGTCGCAGTCAATCTTGAAATCACCGACCGAGAGAAGAAACAGTCTGTCTCAGATCAACTTGTCGGCAATTTAGAGACCAAAGAAATAATAATCTGCACGCTTGGTTCAGGAGATATTTTTGGAATCTCAGCAATAGTCCCACCAAATTTTGCTGCCTCCAGTGCAAAATCACTCAGTGCAAGCAGGGTTATTAGGGTTGATTGTGGCCCCCTAAGGGAAGACTTCAATACAGATACCCAATTTGGTTATACAATGGCTCTGAAAGCAGCACAAATTTTTCGCGAAAGGCTGCGAAATGTCTATATCGAGACTATCGCCAGTAATATAAAATGACCGGGGAAGTGCCGAAATAATTCGTCAAAGCGGTAAAAGAGACCATTGTAAGTATCTTAACGCCTTTGCCTTGTAATCTCAACTATTAAGAACCTGTTTCAAGAAGAACGACTCCATATCACGAAAACAGGGAGCGCTCAACTTGTGTCCCGTGTCCTTCTCGCAATAGACGACCTCTGCGCCTGCTTCTTTCAGCCTCTTCACACTGTGCCTGGCTTTCTCCACAGGCACTAAAGTATCTTTTATCCCATGAGCGATATATCCAGAAATGCCAGTCAACGGCTTATTAATTAATAGAGGCTCTTCATCTTCAGGTAGAAAACCCGAAAGCCCTGCAAAAGAAACCACTCGTTCAGGATATGTGAGAGCGAGGGTATAAGTCAATGCTGCTCCCTGGCTGAACCCAATCAAATAAAGCTTCGAATAATCGCCGTTCTCGATAAAACCTGGGTTTATGGTATCCATAATCTTCTCAATCGCTGCTGAGAAATCATCAACAGACGGCCAGGTTTGGAGGTTGTTTGAATTCCAGCTATATCCCCCATAAGGGCTGTTAAACAAACCCCGAGGTGAGATCAATATAAATTGCTCTGACAATTTCCGAGTAAAAACCCACATGGCATCTTCATTACCAGTCAAGCCATGCAGCAAAAGCATAACCGGATATGTTGATGAGCCGTCTGGTTTGCTTATTCGAGCTACAAAATCACC
>JACUUU010000397.1 GCA_014859065.1 Anaerolineales bacterium | reverse complement strand
ATGCAGCAGCCAGCTCGCTCATAGCTTCATCAAGCCAGTTATCTTGATTGGGATTTAAATTCCAATGGATCAAATGCTGGTATTCATGCGCCAGCTGTCCGGCAAAATCGCTCGTCTCCAGGCGCTTGATATAGCGTATGGATTCGCCACTCTCTAAATATTCTACCGTTTCGACATTCAGCACGATCATTTCGCGCTGGTTAGAATGAGGAAACAGCGCGCGGGGATACTGGTTCATCATGCTGAAATAGCCATAAAACCCTCTCCAAGGCGAAGGTGCAACCAGTAAGATGTGGACACGTGGGTCCTGGTCGATCCCGGGTATCCATTCGTGACCAAAAACCTGCCGGTTGGAAGGGAGCACTTGCTCTTCAAATCGGTGCGCTGCTGCCGCAATCTGGCTTTCGCTGAGGTCAACAGCTTCACTCAGCCACCAAACCGCATTGGGAGTCATGTAGCGGACAACGGATGGTACAGGACGGTAATCTCCCTGAAGATCATAGTTGATGATAAACTCGGCGCGATCACCGATCTCCAAATCTGCAGGTGGTATTTCCGCTTCAAGGTCCTGGATCGACATCCCTTTGATCTCCTGCGCGAGGCGAAAGTAATCGATTGGAACTCGCTCTGCAGCCAGCAAATCAGCTGCGGTCTGGTAAGCAGCTTCAGTGACGGGGTCACGCAATACCCGGCTGGGGATTGGCTCTAAGGTTATATCGGGGACGGGTTCTGTTAAGGGAATGGCTGGGGAGGCTTCAATTACCTGGGTATTTTGCGGCGCTATCTGAGTCGGTTCGTCCTGCACCAATGGGGGAGCACCGCGGCAACCAAACAAGAAGATCAAAATCAGGAAGAAATAAATTCGGCTTAACGATCTATGTGCAACGGTCATAAGCTATCGTCCAATCCTGTGTCCTTCTCGAAAAATCCCTCCTAACCTGTTTCAATCATTGTATTTTGAACAACTTCAGGAAGGTTGCAGCAACTCACACTGTTGTTGAACGCACCGCCACCAGGGTTACATCATCATCTTGAGCGGCTGCTCCTTGAAAATCGACCAGAGTCTCAAATAAACGATCGCAAACTTCTTGGGCTGACAGAGCATTCATCGTTTTGATCTTATCGAGCAAGCGGTTATATCCAAACGATGCGCCATTTTCATTACGACCATCGGCGATACCATCGGTATAGAATAAGACCAACCCTCGTTTCGGTACTGTCAGAGCTTGTTCATCTAACAGCGGATCTTCCATCAAACCAAGCAGCTGGCCTTGTCCCCAGGGTGCCAGATGTGCATCGCCATCTGGAGATAAGAAGATAGGCAGTTCATGGCCAGCGCGCGCATATTCGAGCTGCCCCGTTTTGAGATTGAGCACTGCAAAGAGCACGGTGACAAACAAATTAGACTGGTTCATCTTGATGAGATGCTGGTTTACCTGCTGCAGCACTTCAGCAGGTTCATGGCAACGATGCGCCTCTGAATACAACAAAGCATGTGTGCGAGCCATAAATATGGCAGAAGGCACGCCTTTATCCGCTACATCACCAACCACAATAGCTACCTTATCTTTGCCCAAGGGGAAAATATCAAAGAAGTCGCCACCCACTGCGCGAGCTGGCACGATGCGGGCTCCAAAATCGTATCCGGGAAATTCGGGCAGCGTTTGCGGGAGGATACTCATCTGAATCTCGTATGCTACCTGGAGCTCACGTTCAAGCCGTTCCTTTTCTACGATTTGCCCCTGGGCTTCGATTAACTCCTTATATGCCTGTGTCAGCTGGTGGTTGCGTTCACGTAAATCATCGAACATCGATTCATAAGTCCTGGTCAAGCGGGTACTGATCATATGCATCAGGTCGTATGCAACCAGCGGTTGGCGGTGAAGCAGCGCATCGATATCCTCATGGGTGATCTCCCAAAGTTGCGCCGGCCCGCGAGCGCGCACACTGGCTGTGCGCAGACCACTGGGGTTCAAGAGGCTCAATTCCCCCACAAAATCGCCTGGCCCGCGGATAGCAAGTGACCGCTCGTCGTCAGAGCCCAGGGCTTTGATCACCTCTACTTCGCCGTAGATGACTACATAAAAATGCGCCCCTGCATCACCCTCATTAAATAAGACGGTATTTGGAGCTACCTCCACTATCCTTAAACGGCTGGCAAGATGTTCCAGCTCGCTTTGGGGTAAATTCTTGAACAGCAGCGACCGCCCTAACAGCCTCACATTTATGGCGTGAGCTGTTTTTGTTTTCCAAGATTTTTGATCGTCCATCATAACCACCCTCCCCCGCTTAGCCTGGCAGTATCGCGGTTATCGTTGGCGGGTATCATGTATTTCTCCTGATAAAAAAACCATAAGGCAATGATTGCTTTTGAGAATGTAGGTCGCGAGGAAACATTATCTAAATTGTCACATTTATGATCTGTATTATACATTTATATTCCACACCTGAGCATCTTTTATTCAATATTCGCTTTAATTTCCGACTGCCGCGTTGCTATTACTCGCAGATGATTTCACCTGTTTCCCGTGGCGATCAAGCCTGGTTAATCGTTTTGAAACCCCTCTAACGTACCCACGGGCACCCATTTCAGTGAACATCTCCAGTGATTGCTGATAAAGCTCGCGAGCTTTATCCAAATCACCAGCCGCTCCCCAGGCGAGACACACATCTCCCCATTCCAACAATAACCGGGCGTGTTCCCAACGCATGCCATTTCCTTCAGCATAGCCGATGAAGCGCTCCAATCCCTCCACGGCTGCGTCCCATTCTTTCTCTGCAATTGCCAGTTCGATCTGTGCGCGGTTATAAAACCAAAGGTTGGGAAATCTGGGATACTTTTCCATCTGTCGCTCAGCCTCGACCAACAACTG
>JACUUU010000046.1 GCA_014859065.1 Anaerolineales bacterium | reverse complement strand
GCCAGGCCGAAAAAAGAGTCCCGTATACCAGATCTTATAAAGAATGCTTTAATGCTGGCTTCTCGCTTCCCCACAAGTCTCTGAGAGTGGTCAGATATCAAATAAATCCCCAGTATCATCAAGACAATTGCTGCCCAAGAAATTATCGTGGGAAACTCTCGCAGGGAAATCGCTGCCAAAGCAGCGCCAAATAAAGGTGTTGTTCCAATTAAAGGGCTGGTTTTGGCTGCCCCAACTCTTTTCTGACTGGCGTTCAAAAATGTCCACCCTGCGAAGAAGTGCACCAATCCTGCCAACGAGAAATTGACTAATGCTCTGCTTGGTGCTGCCTCCAGGATGGATAAATCGATGGTGAGGATAGTCAATACGGATAAGACAACCGAGCTAACTAAAAGCTGCAGAAAAGTAACCAGGAAAACATCCATCTCCCGAACTGCACGCCGGTTGAGACTTTGGAACAACCCAAAACCAAGCCCGGCTGCAGTAGCCCATAAAGCTCCAGTCATTTGGTTGCATCCCAAAGGAGCATGAGATACCCAAATATGCATTGAGAAATAATAAACATGGCAGTAATTATATGTTGAAAATGGATCTTCTAGGGCTCCGGGCAACACTTTTTCTTATACATTTTCGCAGCTCATTTACATCGATTCAGCTGTGTGGCGACTCACAAAATAATATCCCATAGAATAATTAACAAGGTTCAAAAATACCTGGGATCCAATAACCTTCAATCTGAAAGTACTCGATCCCCTGGAGGGGTGATGAATTTCAAACCCTTGATACTACCCTGGTATTAGGAAATTCCCCCCGAAAGGGGATTGTTTGGCACGATTATTGCACATACAATCATCATGGAGGTGGAGAATGGTTGTCCATGAAAAACAAGAAAAAACCGTGTTTGCGTATTGTCCTAATTGTTGGAACCGCACCTACCATGTCGATGAGCCAGCCGGCAGGCGCTGTCTAAATTGTAAAACAATACGAGACATGAAAACCACTTACCCCATCAACACAAACAAAGAAACCAACCGTCAAATTCAACAGTCACCCTAGTCGTTAGACAATAGAACAAACAGCTTTTTCCTAGGGTTTGAGTAAAAACAATCACCAACCTAACAAGAAAAACCATATCTTAATTATTTGGGGGATTTTTGTCTTTAATATTTACCACAGGCAAAGACTTCTGCGGTTCAGCTCAATCTCAGAACCTCGATCCCCAATGACTTGGGAAAAATTCAAAATATGTTTTCTCCACAATGATGTGGTATAATATTTGATAAATATCATAATAATTATCATTATTACATAGCAACAATTTAAATCAAATTACCTGAGGAGGGTAATATGCAACTTACCGGACTTCACCATGTAACAGCCATAACCGCCAGCGCAGCTGAAAACGTCGATTTCTACACTCAACTACTTGGGCTTAGGTTAGTGAAAAAATCTGTAAACCAAGATGATGTCTCTGCCTACCATTTCTTCTATGCAGACGCAGTCGGAAGCCCAGGCACGGATATCACCTTCTTTGACTGGGAACACATTCCCCAAGCCCGAAAAGGCGCCGGAACCATCTCCGAGATCGCCTTACGAGTGCCAAACATTCAATCCTTATCATGGTGGGAAAAACGTTTGTCCGCAGCTCACATCGATCACACCGGGATTGTCGAAAGCAGCGAGCAGAACCTGATCCGTTTTTCTGACACAGAAGGACAAGCGCTCGCTTTAGTGGACGATCGAGATGCTCCTGGTGGAGGTATCCCCTGGGAGCACAGCCCTGTACCGGTGGAACATGCCGTACGAGGTATGTACTCTGTGACCCTGACTGTACGGGCTTTAGAACCTACCGCCGCAGTATTGACAGAAGTTCTTGGTTTTCGTCCAATCAAAGAAATCACATCAACCAATGGTAAGAACCACACACACATAATCTTTGAGACCGGTCCTGGTGGTCCAGGTGCTCAGCTACGGGTGGAAGTTGCCCCTGATCTACCTCCTGGACGACAAGGTTGGGGAGGTGTTCACCACATCGCGTTCCGCACACCTGACGCCGAAGAGCAAATAAATTGGCGCAAACGCATCCTCCAAGCCGGCATGCAAGTGACTGACATTATCGATCGATATTACTTCAAGTCGATCTATTTCCGTGAGCCAGGTGGAATTCTCTATGAGATTGCTACTGATGGCCCTGGGTTTACTGCAGATGAACACATCGATCATCTTGGTGAACGCCTTGCCCTACCACCTTTTCTTGAACCAGAACGGGAGCAGATCGAAGCAAATCTGAAGCCTATTTAACTTTCCAAGGGGTTTCACCTAAAGTTTTCCCACAAATATTCCTCTTTCAGAATGCTGGATGAAATGTGCGCTATATCCAAATTGGCGCACATTTTTTTATACATCCATTTTGTCTCCATCGGAATCAATCCAGTTCTCCACCGGGAATAAAATTCAACCCATTTATCTGACCTTTCCCACCTCGACTGGCTATCTAATCCCTCATACTCTCGCTCCTCCTGACATCTAAATTAATTTCGATTTTTGCTCTCATGACAAATATCCGCCCAATTCATGACAGGTGATACTAATAAGGATTCGTGCGTTTAATTATGATATATAAACCATAAAAAGATGTATTTGATCAAATGTACTATCGTTTCAACCATTTTATCCTCCAGTTATTACCTGTACCCCAGTTAGAAAGGTAAGGGGAATTTACACAAGGAAAGGTGACCATGAAAAACCTAACCCTCGAAGTGCCTGCCATGTATGGAGACCACCACGTTGTCGAAGTAAGGCGATTGCTTCTGGAGATGCCAGGAGTAAAAGACGTATACGCCAGCAGCAGCTTTCATACCGTCGAAGTCAGTTATGATCCAGAACTGGTTGCTGATGCTGAAATCCAGCGTAAATTGGAAGAGGTCGGTTATCTCGGCGATTTGTCTCTCATCACCGAAGCCATAAAACCGCCACAAAATGGAGGTGGAAAAGGAAAACACTTCCGGCACACAGCGATATATGAACAAACCAAAGACGTCAGCTTCGCTCAGGTTGTTAACCAAGTTGGGCGACCTCTTTGGCCTTGCCCCGGTGTCGGTACTATTAAAGGAATGGATGAGGAGAATTAATCAATGCCAAAGAAAAGAACCCCACAAGAGATGAGCCAAGACCCGGCTGCCCAGGAGATGCTAATCCGGGCAGAAGAGCTGGGCATTAGCACAGCATTCAGCCGGGCAGACGATATGGTGTCATGTAATATTGGTGGTGCTGGTATGTGCTGCAAATTATGTGGTATGGGTCCCTGCCGCCTTACCAAGGATGGCCAAACCGGTGTATGTGGTGCAACCATTGATACCATCCAAGCTCGAAATCTCATCCGTGCAATTGCAGCCGGATCAGCTGCCCACTCAGACCATGGCCGTGATATGGCTTTTACCCTCAAGGCGACCGCCAATGGCGAAACGGAAGGCTATATTATCCGCGATATTGCAAAATTACGCACTGTGGCTGCCAAATACGAAATCCCCATCGAAGGTCGTGCTCCCGAGGAAATTGCCAACGACCTGGCCGACTTATATATTTCCCAGTTTGGCCAGCAAAAAGGCAAGATAGCTCCTGTTATTCGTGCCACAGAAAAGCGGCAGAAATTATGGGAACAACACGGGGTTATCCCACGCGGGATTGACCGTGAAGTGGTTGAAGCTTTACACCGCACCCATATTGGCGATGACCAGAATCCCGAGCATATCCTAGAACACGCCATCCGCACAGCACTGGCAGATGGTTGGGGCGGCAGTATGATCGCAACCGATATCTCCGACATCATCTTTGGTACACCCGCCCCCTTGCTCGGACAAGCCAATTTGGGGGTCTTGAAAGAGGACATGGTCAATGTTGTCGTTCATGGACACGAGCCAACCCTCTCCGAGATGATCGTAGCCGCTTCTCAGGACCCTGAAATCATTGAGTATGCTAAGGCAGCCGGCGCTAATGGCGTCAGCCTGTCTGGTATTTGCTGCACTGCCAACGAGATCCTCATGCGTCAGGGTATCCCAGCAGCAGGAAACTTCTTACAACAAGAATTGGCCATTTTGACCGGTTCTGTCGAAGCTATGGTGGTGGATGTGCAGTGCATCATGCAAGCCCTGGTTTCCCTGGCTGACAATTTCCACACAAAGATCATCACAACCTCTCCCAAGGTCAGGATTACTGGGGCAACCCATATGGAATTCGATGAACATCGCGCCCTCACCATCGCCAAAGACATCCTGCGTTTTGCTATTGACAACTACAAGAATCGAGGTGAAACCCATATTCCACAAGTTCGAGAGGATTTAGTGCCCGGATTTTCTCACGAATATATCAATTATATGTTGGGTGGTTCATACCGTGCTTCTTTCAGACCCTTAAACGATGCCATCATGTCCGGCCGCATCCGTGGTGTGGCTGCTGTAGTAGGTTGCAACAACCCTAGAAGTGAACATGACTTCCTGCACACCCATGTGGTTAAAGAGCTGCTCAAACAAGATGTGCTCATCGTACAAACCGGCTGCGGGGCAATTGCCAGTGCCAAACTCGGTCTGCTTCTAGGTGAAGCTGGATTAAATCAGGTAGGACCCGGACTGCGAGAAATTTGTGAAACCGTTGGTATCCCACCTGTCCTGCATATGGGCTCTTGCGTTGATAATACGCGCATCCTCACCGTTCTCACCCAAATGGCTCAGGAAGGTGGCTTAGGAGATGATGTCGATCAGATCCCAGCTGTGGGTTTGGCTCCAGAATGGATGAGCGAGAAAGCGCTAGCCATCGGTGCTTATTGTGTTGCTTCTGGCGCTTACGTCATCTTTGGTGGCTCCTCCCCGGTTAGCGGTATGCCAGATCGGGTTGCTGACAGCGATATCGTTGCCCGATACATCAGCCAGGGTTGGGAACAGCTCTATGGAGGTAAGCTGGAGTTCATCGCCGATCCGGATGAAATGATCCAAAAAACCCTCGAGCATATCGACAAGAAACGCGCGGCTCTGGGGCTACCCGAATACGACCAGGGACGCTTTGGCCGCAGTGGTGATGCGCGTATGTTAGAACTTGAAGCCCTGCCGCTTGCTGATAGACGTCAGGCGGTTTATGGAACGTCCGAGTAAATGGAGGATAAATAATGTCTCGATATATTGCAACTCGCGCCATCCGTGGCGCCAACGCATTAGTAACAGAAGCTGAGCTGATGCTCAATAAAGTCCTAACAGAAAAAGGGCCGGATACCCCCGTGTCTTTCCCCAATACTGCCTATTATCTACCGTTTATTTTCGGTATGATTGGCTTAAAAATCGAGAACTTGGGACAGCTTGAGCCAGTTATCCAGCATGCCCGCCAATTGCTTCATCCACTTCCAGCAGACACAAAATGGACTCCCTATCTTGGTGAAACGCTCGATAGTGGGATGGCAACCCTCCTGGCAGCTGAGATCATCGAAGCAGTCCGGTTTGTATATGGTCTTCAACCCGAGCCCATGCCTGGCTTTGAACTGGCTGGAGGAACTGCATTTACCTCCCCTGATGCTGGTAATGGTAATGGCGCTGGCCAAGCCGATGGTCACCTGAATGGCCCTATCGATGACATCCAGCTGCGCACCTGGGGCATCCAACTGGTGGATGGACGCATGCCTGGATTTGCAGCCATTGTAGGTGCAGCCAAATCCAATGAAGTAGCTGTAAAAATCGTGCGCGAACTTCAACGCCGCAACATCCTCACCTTTCTCTCTGGGAATGTCAATGGTCGCAGTATCATCCACCAGCTCGCCGAAGAAGGGGTTGAATTAGGCTACGACACCTATACCGTGCCTTTTGGAACTGATACCATCAGTGCTATTTACGCCCTCGGGTTCGCCACCCGCTCTGCCCTTACTTTCGGTGGGCTCAAAGGAGGTATGGCTCAAGACATCCTCTTATACAACAAGAACCGTGTTTTTGCCTTCGTCCTGGCATTAGGTGAAGTCGATGACCTCAAATATGCGGCTGCTGCTGGGGCGATTAATTTTGGCTTCCCCGTCATCGCCGATACCGTTATCCCGGAAATCCTACCCACAGGCGTGACCACCTACGAGCATGTTGTCAGTATGCCTTTCAATGAAATTGAAGGCGCCGACGACCTGGAGCGTGCTGAACGCTTGGTCCAGAAATGTATTGAAATTCGCGGCGTCAAGGTCAAAGTCGCCGATGTGCCCGTCCCCGTGCCTTATGGCTCCGCATTTGAAGGAGAAGTAGTGCGTAAAGCCGACATGCGGGTTGAGTTTGGTGGGAAGTATTCTCGCTGCTTCGAATACCTGCGCATGGGTAAGTCAGATGATGTGGTTGATGGTAAAGTTGAAGTTCACGGACCAGATTTTAACGACATAGAACCTCAAGGGCATATGGACGTCGGTATTTTGGTAGAAGTCGCCGGACGCCAGATGCAGGAAGATTTCGAACCCGTCCTTGAACGCCAGATCCATTATTTCATCAACGGCGCGTCTGGTATCCAGCACATCGGTCAACGTGATATTGCCTGGATCCGCATTTCAAATGCCGCTGCTGATAAAGGTTTTTCCTTAGAGCACTTCGGTAAGATCTTGCACGCTCGTTTCCATTCTGATTTTGGCGCGATTGTTGATAAGGTGCAGGTGACAATCGTCACCGAACCTGATGAACTCAAGCAAGGTCTCGAGACAGCCCGGAAGGCATACGATTTCCGTAATAAACGCCTCGCCGACCTGGTTGATTCCTCCGTAAATGAATTTTATTCTTGCACCCTATGCCAGTCCTTTGCTCCTAACCATGTCTGTGTTATCAGCCCTGAAAGACTTGGCTTGTGCGGGGCTTATAACTGGTTAGACTGTAAAGCCTCCTTTAATATCAATCCCACCGGACCCAACCAGCCCATCAAATTGAGACAATTAATCGATCCTGTAAAAGGTTACTGGACTGGCACTAACGAGTACGCCAAGATTGGTTCTCATGGTGTGATCGATGAAGTTGCGATGTACTCGATCATGGAAAATCCCATGACCGCCTGTGGATGTTTTGAATGCATTGTCATGATGATTCCTGAAGCGAATGGAGTCATGGTCGTCAGTCGCGAGGATACAAGCATGACCCCGGCTGGGATGACATTCAGCACCCTTGCCGGTATAGCTGGTGGTGGATTACAAACTCCTGGTGTGATGGGTGTGGGCAAGTTTTACCTGGTCAGCCCAAAATTTATCTCAGCAGATGGTGGTTTTAAGCGCGTCGTCTGGATGAGCAGTGTGCTTAAGGATTCCATGGCAGATGAATTTAAGTCCATTGCTGAACGTGAAGGTGATTCAGAATTGATCGATAGAGTCGCTGATGATCGCAACGTAACAACCGTCGAGGAGCTTTTAATCTGGTTGGAGGAGAAAAACCATCCGGCACTAGCGATGGATCCAATGTTCTAGTTTTATGGATCAATTCGAGAAATATATAAAAACTGGTGTGAATAAATGAGCTCGCATCAGCTAAGATGACCAACAACGCAAAATATGTCCGGATATCCTTTCCCATGCAAAAGTTGGGGTGGTATTAATTAGTGTTGTTGGCATTTAACTTAACTGGACACTACCGAGAGGAGTAACAACCTATGCCAATAGATATTCCAAAAGATCAATGGGCTGGGAGCGTGCGCACTATCAAGATCGGAGCAACCGAAGTAGATGGCGGCACTCGCTCACACACCGTCACAGTTGGCGGACAAAAAACCTTACCATTCATGAACTTCGAGGTCGAATCTCCCAACCCACCGGTGATCGCACTCGAGATCAAAGATCGCAAACCCGATGATTGGTCGCCATTGATAATCGAAACTTGGTCCAAAGTTATTGACGATGCTGCCCTTTGGGCAAAAGCTGCCGAATCTGCCGGGGCGGACCTGATTCAACTCTCTTTAAGTTTGATCGACAAAGACGGGCAGCCCACCTCGCCAGATGCCGCAGTCGCGACCGTCAAATCAGTGCTCGAGGCAACTGGCTTACCCCTACTTGTCATCGGTCCAGGACAGGCAGAGGTGGATAACAATCTCTTAGTACCAATTGCTGAAGCAACAAAGGGCGAGCGTCTTGTCTTGGGTATCTGCGAAGATAAGAACTACCGTACCATTGTTGCAACCGCTATGGCCAATGGACATTTGGTCAGCGCTCGCACCCCTATGGATGTCAACCTGGCCAAACAACTCAATATCCTGATCAGCGATATGGGTATGCCCCTTGACAACATCCTGATGGACCCGACGACAGGTGCTTTGGGTTATGGTATCGAATATGGATACTCAGCCATGGAACGTTTACGCCTGGCTGCCTTACAAGGTGATAGCATGACCCAATTTCCTATGATTGTCACCCCTGGATTCGAAGCTTGGAAGACCAAGGAAGCCAAGGTGGGTGAAGGAGTCCCTGAGGCTTGGGGAGATTGGCTCAATCGCGCCATCCACTGGGAAACGCTCACCGCTATGACTCTACTTGAGGCTGGAGCAGATATCCTTGTATTACGGCACCCGGAGAGTCTCAAACGTCTAAAAGCTGCAATTGCAGACCTAACCACCCTTCCAGCAGTTGCATAGGAGAAGATACTATGGCATTATCTGGAATTCAAATCTACAAACTTTTACCCCAAACCAATTGTAAGGACTGCGGTTTTCCTACCTGCCTTGCATTTGCGATGAAATTAGCCGCTAAGCAGGTAGAGTTGGCAGCCTGCCCACATGTCAGCGAAGAGTCAAAAACCAAGCTGGCAGAATCCGCCGCACCACCTATTCGCCTCGTTACAATAAAATCTGACGGTTATGAGGTTAAAGCCGGCAACGAAGTTGTCCTCTTTCGGCACGAAAAAACCTTCTATCACAAACCAGGCTTATTCATCCGCGTAAGAGACGAGCAATCTCCTGAAGAGATTCAGGCGAAAATCACCCCCATTGAAAAATATCAAGTAAATTATGTGGGAATTGACTTGGCATTGGATGGTTTTGCAGTTAAGTCAACTTCTGGCGATTCGGCAACATTTGCCAATGCGGTCAGCGCTGTACGTCAGGTAAGTCAGCGTCCATTGATCTTGATGAGCCCTGATCCGAAAGTGATTTCAGCAGGTCTGATGGCAGTTGATGGTGAATCGCCTTTGATCCATGCAGCAAATGCAGACAATTGGGAATCTATGGCGGATCTGGCAAAAAAGCACCAATGCGCTCTGGTAGTCACTGCTGACACTCTGGATGAACTGGCTGATCTAACCGAAAAGATCATTGCCAAAGACGCTGGTTTCATCATCTTAGACACCTTCACCCCTGAAATGGCTTATCCCCTCTTAGTATTGCGCCAAAACATTTACACTGATCCTCAGAAACCAATCCAGGTTCAACCTGGTCTTTACGAGATCAACAATCCTGGCCCACAAGACCCGGTTCTAGTCACCACAAATTTCTCTATCACTTATTTCAGTGTAGCCAATGAAGTGGAAGCCTCTGGTTTACCCTCTTGGCTATTGGTGACTGATGCGGAGGGAATGAGTGTTCTGACCGCCTGGGCAGCGGGAAAATTCGATTCGGAACGTATTGCTAAATCAGTAAAAGAATTTAATGTTGGAGATAAGGTTAGCCAAAAACGTGTTGTCTTGCCAGGTCATGTTGCAGTGCTTTCTGGTGAGTTAGAAGAAGAACTACCTGGCTGGGAGATTCGGGTTGGACCTCGGGAAGCTGTGGACATCCCGTCTTTCATGAAACAGGCGCTCTAAGAGCTCTATTGATGATGAGGGTAGCAGGAAAATGGCATGGCTGAACATCAGGTCACATTTACAACCTTAGAAGATTCTCCTGGTGGTCAGCCTGCACCTCCTACTACTGTATCCGTTCCAACCGGGTCATTACTAACCGAAGCAGCAAAACTTGCAGGCGTTGAAGTCAATCAACCATGCGGGGCGCAAGGACGGTGTGGTCGTTGCACCCTTCAGATTACCGAAGGTGATATTCGTCGCCGAAGCACTGTCCGCTTATCACCTTCTGACATCGCTGAAGGATATGCGCTGGCTTGCCAGTCCATCATCGAGGGTGATGTATCTGTTATTGTCCCACCTCAAGAAAAAATTGAGCGCCTCCTGACCACTGAACGTACGGTTGCTGAAGTAGTCGTTCCAGCTACATACGAGCCCCAACAGGATCAAACAATCCAAAAGGTGACCTTACACCTTACTCCCCCAGACATGAGTGACCAGACCGATGACTGGAGCCGCCTTAAGACTGCCTTACGCAAACAGGCTGGAATTCAAGATGCCCTGCCACCTTTGCGGTTGCTGAGAAATATTGGGCCCCAACTGCGCGAGGCTGACTGGCATGTGACTGCAGTCCTCGATACAACAACCTGGGACTGTCCGGATTGTCCACCACGAATAATCGATATTCTTCCAGCTTCAGTGGCGGAAACAAAACCATTATTAGGTGCAGCGATTGATATCGGGACTACAACAGTGACCTTGTGGTTGGTGAATTTAGACAGCGGTAAGGTTCTCTCTCAAGCAGCAGAATACAATGGGCAGATCAGTCGGGGTGAGGATGTGATTTCTCGGATCATCTTCACCGGGAAAGATGGTGGGGCTGAAGAGTTGAAAACCCTGGTTTTGGAGACCGTCAACACGCTTCTCGAGCGGGCATGCAAACGGGTCAAAGCCGACCCACCAATATCCCCACAAGATGTCGTCAAAGCTACCATCGCTGGTAACAGTACCATGTTGCACTTGTTGCTGGGCATCCCCGCTGAAAGTATCCGCCTGATGCCTTTTATTACCTCAGTTAATCAAGTCCCCACCTATACTGCTGGTGAGGTGGGATTGAACATCCATCCCGATGGAAGCGTGGATTGTCTCCCAGGTGTTGCCAGCTATGTTGGCGCAGACATAAGCGCAGGTGTTCTTTCTTCTGGAGTGGATGAAACCGACCAAATCACCCTTTTCATCGATGTCGGCACCAACGGGGAAATTGTTCTGGGATCGCGTGAATGGCTTGTGACTTGCGCGTGCTCAGCTGGCCCAGCATTCGAGGGGGCTGGTGTGCGCGATGGAATGCGGGCAACGAAGGGCGCCATTGAAGAAATGTGGATTAACAGCGATACCTACGAGCCGAGCTTTCGTGTTATCGGTGGGGGCAAACCACGTGGAATCTGCGGTAGCGGATTGATATCCCTACTTGCAGAGACTTTTATAACCGGGATAGTTGACAAAGGGGGAAACATTAACACTGCCCTGGATATTCCTCGTGTTCGTAAAGGTGAACATGGTTGGGAATACGTCGTTGTGTGGGCGGAGGAGTCCTCCCATGGACAGGACATAACCTTCACACATGTTGATGTTGATAACCTATTGCGGGCAAAAGCTGCCATTTATGCCGGCTTCACCGTTTTAGCCGAGAGCGTTGGCATCCCATTAGACCTGGTCGAACAGGTCCTGATAGGAGGTTCATTCGGTAAATATATCAATGTTGAGAAAGCAATTGAGATCGGCTTGCTACCTGACCTTCCTTGGGACAGGTACGAATTCCTCGGGAATACCTCTGTGCATGGCGCCTATCTAACACTGTTGGACCGCAACGCACGCCAGCAAATCAGGGATATTGCCTCTCGGATGACTTATATCGAATTATCTGCGGATAACACATTCTACAACGCTTTTATGTCAGCGTTGTTCTTACCCCATACAGACCTATCACGATTTCCATCAGTCGAATCAATATTAACTAAGAAAAAAACTTGACGGGAGGGATTCTATGTACATAATTGGAGAAAATATTCACATCATATCTGATAAAGTCAAAGCTGCTCTTAAAGCAAAAGATGCAAAATTCTTTCAAGGGGCTGCCGTCGAACAAGTTGAGGCTGGCGCTTCAGCGCTGGATTTGAACCTCGGGCCTCGAAAAAAGGATTGGGAAGAAGTATTTCCCTGGATCACAGAGACAGTGGAAGCGGTGGTTGATGTGCCTCTCTGTTTCGATAGCACGAACCTGCTCGGAATTGAGGCTGGTTTAAAGAAAGTCACCAAACAACAACCAATCATCAACTCCACTTCCGCAGAACCTGAACGCCTTGAAAAAGTACCCCTATTAGCCAAGCAATACAATACCCGCTTGATAGCCTTGACTATGGGTTCCAGTGGTATTCCTATAGCTGCTGAAGATCGCGTCAATATTGCCCTTGAGCAGCTTATCCCCCGCATGCTGGAGATTGATTTCCCTATCGAAGATTTGATAATTGATCCCCTCATCCTTACAGTGTCCGGATGCCAGGAATACTGTCCCCATGCCTTAGAAGCTATCCGCACCTTACAATATGCCTGGGATCCACCACCTGCTATCTCGGTCGGTCTTTCAAATGTCTCCAATGCTGTCCCAGCTGAGAACCGACCATTGATTAATCGCACTTACGCAGCCATGCTCATGGGTGTCGATCTGAAGATGATGATCGCTAATCCACTTGAAAAAGATCTTATGGAAACTATTCGCATCATTGAAGAACGGGATGATTCCAGCCCAGTAGGCAAACTTTATCTGAAAATTGCAGATCGCATTGCTGCAATGGAAGAACCCAGTGTTGAGGATGTCGATTTTTCCGATCCAGAACAAGTCAAGATCTGGAAAACAGTGCAGATATTACTCAATAAAGTGATCTACGCCGATTCTTATCTTCAACAATAGCGAAAGATCTCCAAGTCCACGTTTTTTCTGTTCACAGGAGAAAATTATGTCAAAAATCAAGCAACCTGATAACGTTGAAAAACTGCTAGCTATCGCGAAAAAACCCTCTGAAGATGCGATGATCTTGCATCCTTTCTATCAGGGTAAGGTGGAAACTGCCCTTAAATGCTGCGTGCGGGATTTTAACGACTTCGCCATCTGGTACACCCCGGGTGTAGCTGCTCCATGCCGAGCAATTGCAGAAGACCCCGAAAAAGTCTATGAATATACCAATAAGTGGAACACCGTTGCTGTGGTCAGCGATGGGACTCGCGTATTGGGTTTAGGTGATATAGGGCCAAAAGCTGGTCTCCCGGTAATGGAAGGGAAAGCTCTGCTCTACAAATATCTTGGTGGGGTAGATGGTGTAGCGATCATGCTGGATACCAAGGATCCCGACCAAATCATCAACACTGTGCTGATGCTTCAGCCTGGATTCGGAGGCGTAAACCTGGAAGATATCTCTCAACCGAAATGCTTCCGCATTCTGGATACACTCAGAGAAAAAGCCGAGATACCCGTCTGGCATGACGACCAGCAAGGCACAGCAACAGTCACCCTGGCTGGACTGATCAATGCCCTCAAAGTAGTTGGCAAAGAGATGAGTGAAGTCAGCATTGCCTTCATCGGTAGCGGCGCTTCTAACGTAGCTTGCTCCCGCCTGATCTTTGGCTGGGGCGCAGATCCAGCCAAATGTTTCATGGTCGACAGTAAAGGCATTTTGGGTAAACATCGCAAAGATCTTGAAATGCGCAAGGCTGAGTTCGTGGACAAATGGCGTTTATGCCAGATTACTAATGCTGAAGGTCGTGAGGGAAACATCCCCGATGCAATGCGTGGGGTCGATGTGACGATCTGCCTCTCCAGATCAGGTCCAGGCGTGATCCATCCAGATTGGGTATCCTCGATGGCAAAGGATAGCATTATATTTGCTTGCGCCAACCCAGTCCCAGAAATATGGCCATGGGAAGCAAAAGCGGCAGGCGCCAGAGTGATTGCGACCGGACGTTCTGATTTTCCAAATCAGGTGAACAACTCCCTTGGCTTCCCCGGAATTTTCCGCGGAGCTCTCGACGTGCGCGCTCGCACCATCACGGACGAGATGTGTTTCGCGGCGTCCCAGGCTTTGGCTGACCAAATTGGTGATAGGCTCGATGAGGAGCACATCCTTCCAACCATGGATGATTGGGAAGTTTTCCCCCGAGAGGCCGCGGCTGTCGCCATGAAAGCTCAGGAACAAGGTATCGCTCGCTTGACTATGGATTATGACGAACTATACCAACACGCTTTCAAAATCATCAAACGCTCGCGCAACCTGACTGAAATGATGATGAAAGATGGCTTGATTGCCGAAGCGCCTATAGAATAACTGTCAAAAGATGATTATCCATAACAAGGTGACCGAGAATTTCACTTTCCATATCCTATTCTTATATATCAAGAAACACACCGAGGTGTCTTATGTATGATCTGATTATCGTTGGTGGAGGCCCAGCCGGTCTCACAGCCACTATGTACGCCATCCGAAAACGACTCAACGTTTTGTTAATCTCCAAAGATCTTGGCGGCAAGACAAACTACCGCCTGGCATTACCCTGGATCGATGAATACCAGGTCATCAAAGGCCTAGAGGTGGTTAATAAGTTCCGCAATGAACTGGAATACCTTAAGTTTGCCCGCCAGATGGAACCAGTCGTACGGATCGAAAAAGTCGATGATCATTTTTTGGTCCATACCAAAGGTAGTGGAGAACTCAAAAGCAAAGCCATTATCATGGCTACTGGCGCCAAACAACAACGCCTGACCGTTCCAGGCGAAAAAGAATTTATCATGCGCGGTTTATGCTACTCTGCTTTGAGCTATGCGCCGCTTTTTATCGACCGTAAAACCGTGGTCGTAGGTCATGGAGAATTAGCCCTTAGAGCAGCAGCTGAATTAGCAACCGTCGCAAAACATGTCCACCTGGTTGGAGCTAGTGGAGGTGCACTGGAAACACCTATCGGAGAAAAGCTCAAAGCATCAAACAACGTGACCGTCCTCGAGGATCATGAGGTCATTGAGGTCAAAGGGAATGGATTTGCAAATCGCTTGGTTATGAAAACCCCTCGAGGCGAAACCATTGAGATCGAAGCAGAGGGCACTTTCATTGAATTAGATCTCATCCCTAACTCACAAATGGTAGCTGATCTGGTTGACCTCAATGAGCAGGGTTGTATAAAAGTTGATAAACACGGGCGTACAAATATCCCTGGGATCTTCGCTGCCGGGGATGTAACCGACAACTATGCTGAACAAGTATTGGTAGCTGTTGGTGATGGTGCCAAGGCTGCCCTCAGCGCTTACGACTACCTGCTACCCAGGCTTTAATCAGAACAACCTTGAAACCTGGTTTCTGAGAGTTTCGGAAACCAGGTTTCTTTATTATGAATACACCTTATCTGACAAAATCAGGAGTAATGGTCTCAAATTTGTGGACGTTCGTCATATTCACTTTTAGGGATGATTCTCTATAATGATAAACAAGGAAGCATCAATTCTACTTTACATAATAATGTTTTTCTCTTTCTAGAAAGAACCTCTAATGCAGACATCATTTCCGCGAACTGTTCGAGCAAAACCATCAGCTGCTTTGGTAGTAGGCGGTGGAATTGGCGGGATGCGCGCCGCTCTTGATCTGGCTGACGCAGGCCTGAAAGTTTATCTGGTTGAACATACCCCCTGTTTAGGTGGACGTGTTGCTCAATTGGGCTTCATGTTTCCCCAACACGATTGTGTCCTATGTAGGGGCACTTCTGATCACGGCTATGGGTGTACGCGACCATCAATTTCTCCGGCCTACATCCATCACAATCAACATCCCAATATAGAGATTCTGACCAATACCCACATCATTGATGTCGAAGGTCAGGCTGGTGATTTCAGCATCTCTTTGCGTCAAGAGCCTCGCTATATCGATCCAATCCGTTGTATCAATTGTGACTTGTGTGCACAAATATGCCCAGTTGAGCTGCCCAACACATACCAATTAGGTATGACCAAGCGTAAAGCCGCTTTTAAAGTTTCAGCAAGGGCAACACCAGATGCGTATTTTATCGATCGCGGACCTTACTGCGATGATTGTGGTAAATGTGTCGAAGTTTGCCCACCTAAGGTCATTGATTTAAATGAACAACCCTACCTGTTAACTGTCGAAGTAGGGGCTATCATCCTGGCATTGGGATTTGAAGTCTACCAGCCTTCTGGGTTGTCAGAATTAGGGCACGGACGTTACGCAAACGTCCTATCAGCTATGGAGTATGAACGCCTTGCCAGCCGCTCCGGCCCAACTGAGGGGATCCTTATCCGACCCTCCACTGGTCAACCACCGCGTAATGTTGCTTGGCTGCAATGCATTGGCTCCCGCGATCATGCTAACGCATATTGCTCATCCATCTGTTGTATGTACGCAACGAAGGAAGCTATCCTCGCCAAACAGCGGCTTGGCGAAGAAGTCGATTGCAGCATCTTCATCATGGATGAACGCGCCTTCAATAAAGAATACAGCGCTTATTTCTCTAAAGCCCGCAATCATCATAATATTAAATACAATTATTGCCGTGTATCTCAAATCACAGAAGATCCTCTCACCAAAGACCTGATCTTAGATTATGCAGATACAAAAGGGAACCTGAGACAAGAGCGTTTTGACATGGTCGTTTTAGCCACTGGTTTACAACCTCCCGAGTCGGCTAAGGAACTAACCCAAATGCTCGGCATCGAGCTTAATCAATATGGTTTCTGTCAGACCGACAAATTCACACCATTGCAAACCAGCCGCCCGGGTGTATTTGTTTGTGGCGCTTTCTCTTCACCCAAGGAGATTGTTGAAACCATCATCGATGCCAGCGGGGCGGCAGCCGAAGTTATGCGGCTGCTTAATGACCGGCTTAATACATTCCCTTACTCCCGTGAATGGCCTTTTCTCTCAGCCAATGGTTTCCAACCCGAACGAGATGTTTCGCATGAAGAACCACGCATCGGGGTGTTTGCATGCAGTTGTGGTGAAACCATCAGTGATACGTTGGATCTCCCAAATCTGGTCCATCAGGCAAATCAGTGTCCCCAGGTAAAGACGGCTGAAATCTTGCATTACGCCTGTTTTCCTGAAGATCTACAGCATATCAAAGAGCAAATCGAACAGAACGGATTAAACAGGGTTGTTATTGCAGCTTGTAGCAGTCGTACCCATGAGTCACTTTTCCAACGTACAGTTCGCGAAGCTGGTTTAAATCCACATCTAAGCGAATTGGTAAATCTGCGTGAACAATGTACTAGGGTGCACCTAAACCAAGCAAACTTGGCTAATCGTAAAGCTGCAGAATTGGTTCGAATTGCCATGGGCAGAGTCCTTCTATCCGAACCCATTCACAAAGATAAGCTTTCATGCCTTCCATCTGCCTTGGTCATCGGTGGTGGGGTTTCTGGCATGACTGCCGCATTAGCTATTGCTGACAGCGGATACGACGTGCATCTGGTTGAACGCACTGAAATCCTAGGTGGCAACTTGCGCAACCTCTATTATGTGGCAGAAGGATACCACCCCCAGCGTCTATTACGCGATCTTGTGAAA
>JACUUU010000396.1 GCA_014859065.1 Anaerolineales bacterium | reverse complement strand
CTGATAGTATCAAATCCTGTAGATATTCATTCATCAAATTTAAAACATATCACCAGATAAAAAGTGAGCAGGTGTTATCACATCGCTTACTCATTTAGGACATAGAATCCTACCCAAAACGGGGATAGAGTTCGAGGCTATTGCTGTCCAAATCCGTGCGAGAGATAAAACTTGAACAATACTGCCTGGTCATTCCGTACCACGCCGATTACCATCTGACTGTTATCCCGAAACCGATTAGCCATCCGGAAACAGAATAGCGTGCACCTTTCCGGCTGTCATGGGGTTTGAATCCTGTTTAGGGCGGGAAACTTCTCACAGGGGATGGTTACCCAAATTTAGGTTTATAAATTGTTAGGATTGTGGTTCGGGTAAAGTATAAGTCTTGATCGTAAAGACAGTTTCAAAACCAAGCTTTTGGTACATGTTGTAACCCATCTGCGATGACTGCAGCACACCAATACGGTAGCCTCTTTGACGCGCATCCATCAATACGCGGTATGTGATCGCCGAGCCGATTCCCTGGCGACGCGCTTCGGGGATAGTGCCCACTGCATAAATGCCAGCAACCCCCGTGGAGTAAAACACTGATGCCCAAGAGACGGGCTTTCCACCGATTACACCAAGGTAGTGCTGCCAATCCGATGCAGCATCAAAACCATAGCCGCTGAACATATCCACAAGCAGCGTACCAAGGGATTTTCCCTCCCTGAACTGGCTGATCCAGCCGTGCTTCTCTTTCATTGTAGCTGCATCCCTTATCCGTTCAATTACAAAGCCATCTGGCGTCCTGTTGTTCTGCTTCAACTTCGCTAAATCGATAACCATCGCCGGTTGTTCATCTACCAAAGAAAACCCCTTATTAATTAAGCGAGGCTCAAGATCGGCGGGCAGATCACCAGGACAGAGCCGCCAATATGGTTTCACACCTTTGGATTGAAAATATTCTATAGTTTCATCAATAGCTGTGTCCGCATCCTCAGCATTCAATCGGCAGCGAAGAACAGTATTGGTCAACCAATTGGGAATCCCAGGAGATAAAATGCGGATCATATCCACACCCTGATAGACTTCTATGCCTGGTACAACAGAAAAACAGGTGAACGAATCAAAGTAATGCTCAATGCTGATGTCTTTTAGTCCATCGACTGAGGTGTCAGTGAAAATATTGACCATGGTTAATCCTTTAGTGCTTGGTCCTTGCTTATTATTGAATCATCCAAGTATCTTTATCCCAGGCCAGCCCGACGAGCTTTGATGATAGCTTCTGCCCGGTCAACCACCTGTAGCTTGCTCAGGATGTTGGTGATGTGGTTGTGTACGGTTTTCGGGCTAATAACCAGCTTTTCGGCAATTGTTGAGTTGTTAAATCCTTGCGCAATAAGACTAAGCACTTCTCTTTCGCGCTCGGTCAATTCTGGAAATACATCCGGGGCTTTTGTTGGCCGCATAGTGTTGAAGAAATCTATCATACGGTTGCCAATGGCAGCTGCCAGATTAATTTCATGCCCCTTTTCCAAAGTGATCGCCACATAAGGTAGTTTGAGTGCTTGCGAAACCGTTTCGACGATAGTGGGGAGAACAGCCTCAGGTGACAAGGTCGTTTCCAGGTGTTTACCTAATTGAGATAATACAGTATAGGGCTCATCTCGCTGACCGTAGATTAAACGATTGACACCCCGACGTACGCGCTGCTGCAAAGGACGGAACAACAAGGCAATAACACCGGTAGCTATCATGGGCGGAATGAAACTCTGGCGCGCTTGAATTAGCGCTCCTAACCCACCTACAATCAACAAGTAGATCCCGATCACGAGCCCAGTCAATAACCCCCATATCAGCGTCCGGTTTATAATCAGGTCAATATCCCACAGCCGGTAGCGTAATATAGAAAAGCCAAATGCCAGGGAAATGATAAGGAATGCAAAATTGACGAGCATCATTTCGATCAATTTTTCAAACAAAGAGGAAAGGCTAGAAAAGCTCAGCAGGCCTTCTGTAGCCGTTAATAACAGAATGGTAGATACCAAACTGAACATGACCCACTTGGTCTGCTGGCGTTGGACAGGATCAGAAACCCGCAGGTAGCGATAAACTTGCGCACCGATACCCGTCAACATCACACTTATCCATAGCAATTGTGATGGTGGTCCATCAACCAGATGGAGTAAGATATACTCGATCACTACCCCCAAAATTGCCAGGAAAAGGTAAGAGATATACAACCAACGCGTCCAACGCGGGATGAAGCGTCCATCAGGGAAAGATAGCAAAAACAGTGGCAACAGGAGCACCCACCCGAGCTCATTTAGCAATCCCCACAGTGATTGTAAAACGGGTATCGTCAAACTTGTATTGATTATCGACGTCCCAAATGTGATCAGCCACAGCCCAACCAATAAGGCAACCCACTCGTTGGACCGGCGCCAATAGATAATGAAAGCGACTGTCCCGTAGAAAAGCATCAAGATCATCGCCAACACGACTTCTAACAAGGCATAGTGAACGGGTGAGAAGCCCAGATCTTGTAAGGTAAGCACCTCAGTTAAAGATAGCTGCCAATTGGAGCAATCGCTTCCAATACATGTTGCCAAATGCTGCTGGAAACGAGTTGGTACAGCAACCAGAAACAGCCCAATGCTCAATGAAGCAATCAACAACCAAACAGAACGAACGATTGTGAGCAAGTGACCGTTTAATATAATTGGTTGTCTGCTGATCAGCTCACCCTTTGAGATATGGTTTTTTATAGCCTGCTCCTGTTGCATATCAAGGACCTCGGCAGTCTTTCCTAAGAAATCATCTTGTTAGGCAGCCCAACTATTGTAAACCATTATTTAGAGTTACTTTATCCTAATTGGCTGGTCATAAGACGATTGAACAATAAACAAGTTCTTCCATATATAACTAA